>DAHVKR010000009.1 GCA_027320785.1 Bdellovibrionales bacterium | reverse complement strand
CGGTGATAAAACCCAAAGTGCCTTCGGAACCAATAAAAAGTTGGCGCAAGTCATATCCCGTCGCATTTTTGATCAGTCCTTGATTGAGTTTTAAAACCTCACCTGTTCCTGTGACAACGGTTAAGCCAGCAATCCATTGGCGAGTCATTCCATAGCGAACGACTTTAATACCGCCGGCATTGGTGGCAATATTACCTCCAATTTGCGCTGAACCTCGAGCGGCAAAATCCACTGGATAAAAAAGACCTTTTTCCTGAGCAAATTTTTGTAAGTTCTCAGTGATCACGCCAGCTTCACAAACAACGGTTTGATCAACGGCACTGAATTCTTTGATTTGGTTCATTTTATCGAAACTGACAATGACTTCGCCTTGAGTTGCACAGGCCGCACCACTGAGTCCCGTGCGTCCACCCGAGGGAACGAGAGCTATTTTGTTTTCTCGAGCCCATTTGGTAAGGGCGACGACATCATCGGTATTGCGTGGAAAAACAACGGCCGACGCTTTAATATCGAAATAAGTCGTCCAATCTTTTCCATAATTTTTGAGAGAGGATTCGTCTGTTAAAACATGAGTCTTCGGTAGGGCGAGCTTTTGAAGAGCTTCCATTAAGGTTTCCTCAGATTATTAAAGGGCGATTGGGGAGTACGAATGGTTTTAAATCGAAAGAAGGCATACACGGGACAAAGTCCCCAGGCGGCCGTCAGTAAAAAGTAAAGTCCTCCCCAGCCCCAAAAAGGTCCCCCGGCAATGACATAGGTCAAAAGCATGACGGCAACAATAAAGCGGAGGGTTCGATCCCAGAGGGCCAGGTTGCACTTCATGGCGAGAAACTACTGTCCAGCTTGGAGTTCTGTTTTGATAAGATCTTTGAGTTCGCCAGACTGATACATTTCCATCATGATATCAGATCCACCAACAAGTTTTTTATTCACGTAAAGCTGAGGGATTGTGGGCCAGTTTCCATATTCCTTGATCCCTTGACGAATCTCTTCATCCTCTAAAACATTGACGTCGAGGAAGGGAACTCCCAGGTCCTGAAGAATATTGGTGGCGCGGGCTGAAAAACCACACATCGGAAAGTTTTGAGTGCCCTTCATAAAGAGCACCACTTTATTTTGATTTAAAAGGTCTTCAATTCGAGTTTTAACGTCAGACATAAGTCCTCCTGGTTTATTTAAAATTAAGTTTTCAATTTCGTTCGTATGGAAAGAGCATGGACTTCGCCCGTTTTGAGCTCGTCGCTAAAGCATTTCATAACATGTTGGTGCTGTTCAATACGGGAAAGGCCTTTAAAAGCAGCACTTTCCACAAAAACTTCCCAATGGTCAGAGGTCCCGGTGAGGTCAATAACCTCTACAGAGTCCCCTGGGTAGTATTTCTCGAGGCGTTCTTTCATTTGCTCTTGTGTCATAGGGGTGTTCTACCAGAGGATGACCGGAACAAGCAACTATGCTAGGGTATAAATGTGCGTTTCAGCTTGTTTTGGCGCTTAGCCCTCATTCTATTCCTTTTTTACATGAGTTTAAGGGTGGAATTCCTTGGGTGGAATTTTAGACTTTTTGCTCATGAGAACCTATCGGACCTGGTGAAGGCTTTTTGGGTGGGGATTCCTTTTGATATGGTTTCCATATCCTGGACCCTTTTGCCTGTGGTTTTATGGGGATGGCTGATCGGCCGTTTTTACTGGATTCCTTTTTTCCTGATCCAAATACCGCTTTGGTTGGTCAATGTCATTGATGTGGAAATGTGGAAGTTTTGGGGTCGTCGAATGACCTATTCTTCTTTGGACATTTTGAAAGAGGGTCAGAATAAAACAGCGGGAATTATCAGTGGTTATGTCATTTGGATGATTCTAGCCGCACTCTTGGGCGGTCTTTTTTGGTACTGGAGTTATCGAGTTATCAAAAAAGAATCTCGTCGACCTTTTACATGGAAATCAAAAATGGCGGTCATTGAGCAAGTCGTCATTGTGATTCTTTTAGTGATCGGAAGTCGTGGGGGCCTTCAGAAAAAACCTCTCACGCCTGTGAATGCGGATGCTTTCGAGAGAGCTCAAATGAATCAGCTGTCATTGAATACAAGCTTTATGCTGCTTAAGACAGTGGGTAAAAACACTCTTCCACGAGTGAAATACTTTCCTCAGCATGATGAGGCTTTAAAGTTGGTCAATGGGGGAATTAATTCTCAACCCATTTTGCCGCAGATGAATTTTACACAAAAGCAAAATGTTGTGATTTTGATTCTAGAAAGTTTTTCTTGGGAGTACACAGGATTAAACCCTGAAAATCATCACTCCTATACTCCTTTCTTAGATAGTCTGATGAAAAGAAGTCTGACGTTTACTCGGGCTATGGCCAGTGGACGTCGTTCCATTGAGGGGGTTGCGGCCATTATGTCGGGCATCCCGGCTTTGATGGAAGAGCCCTTTATCACTTCAGAGTTTTCAACCAATCAGTTTGTGGGATTGGGGGAAGTGCTCGACAATCAAGGATATGACACGAGCTTTTATCATGGCGCTGATAATGGAACCATGCACTTTGATGCCTTTACTGCGAAGGCCGGTATTCGACATTATTTTGGAAAAAATGAGTACCCTCGTCCTGAAGATAGTGATGGGGTTTGGGGCATCTACGATCGACCTTATTTGAAATATTTTGCGGATCAGCTGACGCAAAAAAAACAACCCTTCTTTTCAGCCTTATTTACATTGAGTTCTCATCAACCTTACAAGCTTCCACCGAGTGAAGCTCAGTATGATCATATTAAAGGGCCCCATAAGATTTTAAGATCTATTTCTTACACGGATTCTGTGTTGGCTGATTTTTTCAAATATGCAGAGAAGCAGCCGTGGTATTCCAATACTCTTTTTATTATCTCGGCGGATCACACGGGGCCTCAGGTTTTTACGGACTTCGATGATTATATTAAAGCTTACCGTATTCCGATTTTATTTTTTCATCCGCAGATTCCGAAGTGGCCGGAACAGATTGATCGACAGGAACTTGTTCAACAGATTGATATTCCAGCCAGTCTCTATGATTTTCTTAAAATACCCAATGTTAAAACGGTGGCATTGTCTCGCTCTGTTTTTCGCCCAGGACCTCGAACTTTTACGGCCTTTATTCCCGGCCTCTATCTTCAAACGGACGGGAAGACAGTCTTGATCGAGCAGCACAATAAGCAAACCTTTGTTGATTTTGATAATTATAAAAAAGAAGTCCCCGCAGACCCTCAACTTGAAAAAAGTTTGAAGGCCGTCAAAGAAGTCTTTTCAGAGGGACTTTGGGATAATGCTCTTTATTTTTAATCGAAAGAACTCTCGTTCGATTCGATTTCATGGTCACCATTATCATCTCGTCCCAGTGTTGATTCTGTTTCAAATCCACCGCGAATACAGGTGTAAAGATCGCTCGCGCTTGAATTAATATTGGGACAAGGATTTGTGGCGTTGACTTTATTAGACTCGGAAATAGTTGTGCTTGATGTGATAGCTGACAAGTCAATACGTCTAATAAGGTTAGCAGTTCTGAGTTGTAAAAGCAGTGAGCTGTTTTCAAGAGCGGTGACAAGATTAGGACCATAGATTTCCATAACAGCCTCATCTTGACTGGTAAAGATAAAGGCATGGCCGTTAACAGTTCCTTCCATATAAATGCTATTATTGCTAAGACCAGCTGGGGCTCCACCTGGGACACTCGTTGTTTTTACTAGCTTAACTTTGATACGTCTCATGAGATCGATGGTGATATTACCGGCATCGAGTGGAGTTGGAGATGAGCTCAGCATGTCGACTGTATAGGGGCCTGTGAATGAAACATCAGAGCCGTCGACTTCGGAACCGTCGGGAAGCTCGGCATACTTAAATTCAATTTCACCAATCGTGAACCAAATTTTTGTCACTGTGACAGTATTTCCAACGGCATCCATCATGGTTCCGGGTGCGGGAAGGGCCGAGGCCGTGGGTAAAAATAAACTTAATAATCCATGCCACATTTGTTTGGCGACAGTTGTGGCGGCTGAGGATCCTGTTGCGTAGAAAGTCACGAAAGGATTTCCTGTCGTTGTGCTATTTGCTTTCAGCTGACACGAGGTTGTGAGCAGAGTCAGCAGGCAAAAGGCCATTGTGATGAGGGACGATTTTAGTATTTTCATACGCACTCTCATTTTCTCTCTTCTTTGGTGAGGGGGAAAGCGGCCATCTCAATATGGTACACTTCTTCTTTGTTTCCTTTTTGATCATCTAGTTGGGTAATTTTTGCGACAGACTCATTGAGAATAGCTTTGATCTTATCAAAATCCTGTGCCGAAATAGCGACAGTATGTCCGAGGATATATCGCTTTTCTCGAGGGGTATCTTCAATGGATTCGGATGCTAATTCAAACATTTGCCTATGGAATTGTCCTAAGCTCAATTTAAAAATCCCTTCACGGCAATCGAGATTTGTTTGAGGTTGAGTCCACTCGCCTTTGGCATCTTGTACAAGGAAGCCCTGTTCTTTTAGAAACTCGAGAGCTTCGTCTACTTCAGCAGTTGTGATGCGGCCATTTAGTTTATTTTTAATCCACTCGGGGTCCATTTTAAAATCGGATAGGGCGGCCATTTCTCTGATGGCGACATAGTACCACTTAGTCAGATATTCATAGACGCGAATTTCATTGTTGTTCTTTTCTTGAAACTTACGAAGACGTGACATTTGATTGACGGCTTCTATTCTGACATTGGGGTCTTTTGATTCGCCAACAAGCCTGAGGAGTCCGAGGAATTTACGTTCTTGTGGATCTAAGGAAAGATGTGGGAGTACTTTTAAAAAGGCTTTTTCGGAAAGCTCTCGTTGTCTTTTGAGAACCATCGGCAAATATCCAGATGCAATCTTTGATTTTTGCGCTAGAGATCTCATTGAAAAGTCACTCCTGTTTTTTTTAAGAAACTGAAACCAATCAACCAAGAAGCTGATGTGATCATGATAAGTGTAAATGTTTGGTTTCTCTTGTTTGTTCATCGTTTTCTCTCGTAAGTAGAGGGAAGGCTTGAAAGCCTTCCCTCTGGGGGCGTGTGGTTTACATATACGCTGTTATTTCACCATGCTGTCAGAGTGGTCCAAGGCATCATCATTGTCTTGGTCGACTCCGAAGTTAGCACGGAGTTCAAGTCCTTTTCTGATACAAGTGTAGATGTCTGTTGCACTTGCATCAATTGAGTTACACAGATTGGCTCCTGTGTGTCGATTGGTGTGATCGATAACCTCACCATTCGCTACAGTTGACATGTTGATCTGTTTAAAGATGTTAGCCAACTGAATCTCAACTAAGAGATCTGAACCTTGAGCGGGTTGGAAAGCTGTTGGGCCACCGATCTGCATTTCAGTTCCATCATCCATTTGAACAACGAAGCTGTTTCCACCGACAGTACCAGCCAGATAGATACTGTTGTTTAATAAACCGGCGGGTGCTCCAGCGGGCAAAGTGCTTGCAGCCTGCAGCTTCATTTTAATTCGGCGGATATCTTTAACAGCTATATTTTGAGTATCCAGTGTCAAGGGAGCCGTTGAGAGTAAGTCGACCGCATAAGGGCCGTGGAACTCAACTTCCATTTCACTATCTTCTGCGCTTGTGGTTTCGCTTGATTTAAATTCGATCTCATCTACAACGGTCCATGCGCTTGATAGACTGATGCTTAAACCAGTGGAGTCTTGAATCGATGTTGGAATCAAGGCGTAAGCTTTTCCCATCAGAAGACTTAAAAAGCCTTTACTATCATTTTGCACGACAGTTGCAGAAGATGCAGAACCTGTCATTTTAAGTGAAGCGGATACGAGTTTCGCACTTTTGGGTGAGCAACCAACGCTCATTAAGAGTGCTCCTGTTAAAACGGTTGATACGATATATTGTGTTTTCATTTTTTAAATCCTTTCAGTTTGGCTGATCCTTCCATGCTCGCTCGGTCCCTGAGCTTTTTTGATGTTGTTTTCAGCCTTATGAATATCCTATCAAATCTTATTAAACTTTCACTATTGTGATCATAAAAAATAATAAAAAATGAAAATATATATAAATTTCAATAAATTAACTATGTATCAAAAAGATAATAATTTAAAGAAAATAAATTTTGTGATCAGCTGGGAGGGTCTTTTTCTCAAATTGAGAGGATCTCAGCGCAAAAGGCCTGGACCTTGGGCATGTGTAGAGTTGAGTTAGGTTAAGATCTTTGTGAGTTCTTAGAGTTGGCGTCCAACCCCTGGCTTTGTAGGGCTTTGCAGAACTTTTGAAAGTCTTCCACTTGTTGCTTAAGAAGAGTTACCACGTTGGTGTCTTCAATGTTTCCTTCAGCCGTTACGATCTTCCAAACATTTTGCATAAAAACTCGAATAGGGAAGAGGTAAGCATTTCGGTAGCTCATGACTTGCATCATATGTTCAACAGGGCGAAGTCCTCCCCACATGCCGCCGAGGCCAATGAAGGCGACGGGGCGCCCTTCAAAGCTTTCAGGATATTTCCAATAATCAATAAAGGATTTGAGAACGCCGGGCATGGAGCCATTGTATTCAGGGATGATCAGAATTAAACCTTCGCTAGTGGCAATAGTGTCGATGGCCGCTTTGAGTTTAGCAGGAAGAGGGGCTTTTCCTCCAAAATGTCCACCATGGGATTGTTCGATGTCAATTTGGGCGAGATCAATAATCCCCACTTTTTCGCCCTTTTCTTCATAGAGTTTTTGAACGAAGAGAGCTACTTTTTTTGAATTTGAATCAGGTCGGTGGGTTCCGACAATAATTTGTTTCATGCCGCCTAGATTAGGCAGTGAAGGCAGGACCTGTCAAATTCTCTAGTCAAGAAAGCGACTAGCTGGCTTTAGCCACCAGATTTTGCCCGCATTCTCCACAAAACTTTTGATCGGCCTGGTAAGGGGTTCCGCATTGAGGACAAGTGGGCCCGTCTGTTTTCTTTTTGCGAACTTCTTCTTTTTCATCAAGATCGACGAAGCCACGCTCATTCCATTTATTGATTTCGCGGATAAACTTCCAAGAGTAGAGGATGTTTTTATATTCACGTAAATCGAAGTCGATATAAACCTTATCCCCTGTCGTGCGACGCTTGCTGAAAACACCTTTGTTTTCAAGGCGAATAAAGTGGTCAGCCAAAAGTTTAACTCCCAACTCTTCTTGCATTTTTTCAGCAAAAGCGGCGTATTCAATACTGACCGTACCAAATCGATCGGGCTCCACACCTTCAACACATTTTAACATCAGTTGAACAATCTGCGTGGCAGAATCTTCCACTTTAAGGAGATCAGATTTTCCAGGTTTGTAGTAATAGTATTGAAAAAACTCAAAGAACGCCTCGATGGGCTGAATATCAAAGAAGAGCGCTCCCATTTTTTGATCAGGCCCATCAGGGTCTTCGGGAGGTTTACCCATAATATACTGAGCGAGTTGCATTTTCACCAGAATATCTACAGCACTCTCAACTCGCTTGAGTGATTGCCCGAGTACGCGTTGACAGTATTGGCGAAAGACAAACCAATCTATTTCATAAGATACTCCATCCTTTTGTTTCACACCTTTGTGGAGGACGGAAAAGAAGATAGCGCCAAAAACTTGAGGTACGTTTTCATCGGGGCAGGGGGTTGAGTCCTGTGCCATTTTGAATGAGCGAATCTCTTGCATGGCCTTATGTAAACGTTCTCCAAAACTTTTGATCAGAATTTTAAGAAACTGAGGAGCTGCTTCAATTTGAGTTTTGAATGTATCCAGTGGGACTTCAAGGGTTTTAGTTTCTTGAATAGCAATAGCCGAAATATTATGAGCAGGAGCCCCGGCAAGACCTGACTCGCCCAAAACGCTATTAGCTCCGCAGGTCATGAGCTCCACTTTCTTTTTATTTCGAAGCAAGGTTTGCTGAACAGATCCAGATTGGACAAAAATCACGTGGGTGATTTTGTCGCCTTCTTTGTAGATCACATCACCGCGTTTATAGGTTTTTTGTAATGATGACATATGGGATCTGCCTCCGATTGGAACTTTAATGTCTCATCGGAGAAAAGACCCTGTTTCTTAATTAAAACGACCCATTCGGGCCGTCTCAAAAAGAGAAAAAAATGAAGCTTTATTTCATCCAGGTCATGGATTTTCGATAATTTCGTCGCATGGAAAAGATATAGAATCCCATGGCAATAAGAGTCAGGCTGCTGGCGTAGGCTAATAGGGCTAGTCCTGTATAGCCACCAATGAGACCTCGAGAGAAAAAACCCACAATACCCAATACAATACAACCATGAGGACGCAGCTCGTAGAACCAGTCATTTTTATCCTGAATGTGTTTCACCTTGGGACCTCCCGTGGGAATTGTAAAGTGCAAAGAAGAAACCAAGGTTGAGTCTCTTTCTTTGTGCTTTATCAAGCAGCTCATCGGTGTTTTAAAGTCGAGAGTTTAGACAGTGATTAAATCGTTTTCGACATAGGTAAAAGTTCTACAGTTTAAATTAAGATTGCTAAGAAGTGAGAACAAACTTATATCAAGGGCTCATATGGTAGACCATTATTTTGCTCCAGCTTCGGAGGCTCACAAAAAAAAAGAAAAAGCCAAGGCGCGTGAGCTCAGGGCGTCAGCCTGGTGGAAGGGGCAGTTGGGGCGCGGCATTTGCTACCATTGCCAAAAAAAATTTAAGCCGAGCGAACTCACCATGGATCATTTGATTCCCATCGCTCGTGGTGGAAAAAGTGATAAGAAAAACTGCGTACCCAGTTGCAAAGAGTGCAATACAAAAAAGGGTTATAAGACGCGGGCGGAGATAGCCTTAGAGGAATTAAAAGATCCATCTTCTGAAAAGAAGTGATTACAAAAAAAGCAAAACCTTCTCATGACACAATGGATTAAGGCCAAAGTGCTTGCGCTTGTGAGTACTTTTCCCCTTAACTGTGTTTTATGGCTCGTAATGAAATCACAAAAAGTAGTACAGCAGAGTATTTTGCCAAGAATCTTCAGCAAGTGGGATTTTCTTCGCCCACAAAAGCTGTTTTAACCACCCTCAAAGAGGCCGTCGATAACTCATTGGATGCCTGTGAAGAGGCTGATATTCTACCGGATCTCTATGTTGAGATCAAAAAGGTGGGGACAGGATCGTCTCGAAACACAGATTTGGTAAAGGTGATTGTCGAAGATAATGGACCTGGGATTGAAGAAAAAGATTTAGCAAAAGTTTATGGTGAGTATTTGGCCTCTTCCAAATTTGGTCGAGGGAAATGTTCTCGAGGACAGCAAGGGATTGGAATTAGTGCCGCGACAACATGGGCGCAGATGACCAATGCCAAAGGTGTCTTGGTTACTTCCAAAACAAAAAATATGCGCAAGGCGGTGAGGGCTCAAGTGGATGTGGATATTAAATCCAACATTGGAGCTCTTAAAAATCGTGAAACCATCGATTGGAATAAACCCCATGGCGTACGTGTCGAGTTTGTGATGGACGGTCGCATTCAGTTGAATGGCGATGGTGGTTTAGTGACCTATATGGAGGGGACGATTCTTCTGAATCCCCATGTTTCCGTTTCCTATAAATTAGGAGACAATGAAAAGGTTACGGTGGAGCGAGTTTCGACGGTAGTTCCACAGGTTCCGGATTCGACGTTACCTCATCCTCATACCTTTAAATTGGGTGAGTTTATTACTCATGCCACTTTATTTGGAAAGGTCACTCTTCGAAAATTTTTGCGAACCGGGTTTTCACGAATAAGTGAAGACTCGATTAATCAATTTGTTAAAAATGGACTTCCCAAAAACCTTTTGGAAAAACCCATTACAAGTATTAGCCAAGAGGATTTTAAGAAGGTTTTTTCTGCTGTTCAGAATACAGAGCTGATGGCACCTTCAACTCGATCTGTTTTGACAGTGGGAGAGGAAGCCTTGTCGAAGTCTATTGGGCGTTTAGGTGAAGTCGACTTTTTCTCGGTCGTGACTCGAAAACCACGTATTTGTGACTTTAAACCAGTTGTTGTAGAAGTGGCCTTGGCTCGTTTTAAAAACCGTAACACAGAGGCTGAAAGCCCTGTGCAGTTGCTTCGATTTGCGAATCGAGTTCCTTTGCAGTTTGATAAATCAGGATGTGCCATTACTTGGGCCATTGAGTCGGTCAATTGGAAGTCCTACGGCTTGCAACAACCCAAGAACTCTCTTCCATTAGGTCCTTATGTTTTTGCCGTCTCTATGGTTTCTCCTTTTATTAAGTTTAAAAATGCCTCTAAGGAAACTATTGATGCTTCTGAAGAATTAGTGGCTGAAATTCGTTTGGCACTTATTCAGGCTGGGCAAAAACTTTCTCGACACATTAAAAAAGAGAATAAAGAAGCTGATTTAGAAAGAAAACTAGCTCATATCGAGCAGTTCGGTCCTATTCTTGTCGAGAAATTAGCAACTATTGTCGGAGCCAGTGAGGCCCGTAAGAAAAAAGCAGAAGAGGGATTGAATAAGATTTTGGGTCGGGACTCGAAGGCGGCTATAAGCGAACTTGAAGAAGCCACTCAAAAACTATCAGCCATGCGAGCTAAGCAGAGAAAAATTATGGGAGAAGATGGTAGTGAAGGGGAAGAGGAGGACACCTCAAGCGTTGATGAGATTCCAACTCAAAGTACAACGAAAAAGGCTCCCCCTCCTCAAGGAACGGGGAAAGCAGCTCCTCCTGCTAGCCTGAAAAAAAAGAAACGCTCAGCTGAAACTCGAGCAAAAAAGTAATTTTGAATCCTATTTGAATAAGGTGTGAATATGGCACAGCATACGGGTGGACTTTTAAAAGTTCGTGATCTCAAAATCAACATTCCAAAGGAAGCTAAAAACTTAGCGGAGAGAATGTTGAAAGATTTGGAAAACTCCAAACGTCCTTATTTGGAAGCAGTGAAAACGACTTTAGATAACTCTTTTTATAATCCGAAGGTGGGCTACTTGACCCCGGGTGATAAGGTCGTGCGTACAGAGCTCAACGTTTCATCGGTACAAAAGCTGGCGCGGGTTGTTTTTATTCTAGAAATTCTACTGCGCAATCTCGAAATCGGTGCGGTGAACTCAAAAAGGGAGCTTTACTATATCTGTAAGGGTCTTATTAAGGGTGATTCTCGCTATAAGCCTTTGGATTTTGAAGATCAAAACGAATCGGACTCTATTATCGATTTTGTTTGCGATATGCTTCGTGTTTACCGGGAAGAACTCAACTGTTTCGCCAATGATAAGGGCGGACAGACATATTCCCAGCAGCTAGTTGTGACAGAAACTTTGCCTGGTGGTGAAAAAGCGACTGTTGATCTTTCCACATTGGGAACAGCTCCCTTTATGCCGAAGAATAAACCTCAAGCTTTGAAGCTGAAAGCTAAGAAGAAAATTGATTTTTGTCTCATTGTGGAATCTGAATCAACAGCCAACACCCTGGTCACCATGGGATTTACTCGTCGAAATAATTGTATTTTGATGGGAGCAGGAGGGGTTCCTTCCAATGCGGTACGGGGATGGTGTCGATTAATTCAAGAAGAGCTAGCTGTTCCTATGTACTTCTTCGGAGATTTGGATGCCTACACCATGCAGAATATTTTTAGAACCTTGAAGGCAGGCTCGGCCTCTTCATTGATTCGTAATGCTGACTTTTCGGCTCCTGAGGTGAAATTCTTGGGGGTGCTTCCTGATGATGTGAAACGCTATGATTTACCTTTTTATAAGGTGAAAGAATCAGATCCGGTAGAGGCCCGAGCCTTGAAAAAAGCCAAGGATGCCTTAGAAAACGATCCCTTCTTCTTAGATAAGAAGAATAAAGGAGTGGCTGATATCTGTCGTTGGTTGCTGAAGGAGAAGATTCGTTGCGAACAACAAAGTTATTTCTCAGTGGATCCAAAAGATCCCATTAAAACAGAGAAGATCATTCTGGAAAAAATCAAACGTGGCTCCTATATCTAAATCTCGGGAGCCACGGTAGCGATGCTACTGATGTTTAAAAAGTCGACCTTTGATAATGTAGATTTTCTCTTTATCTGTGTACCACACTTCTCGGTAATCAAAATGCCCGGCTTCTTGATGAAGAGAAACATTGATTTTAGTTGTAGGGTTCGGTCCAGCGAGTGTCATTTTCAAATCAGTGCCATCGTACTGACCGACAACATTCTGATTCTCATCTAAAATATTTTGCCCTTGGCGAGTCCATTTAATTTGATCGATTTCCATGCCCACAACGCCACAGTCATAGGAACCCTTTTCAAGAACCAATGAGGTGTCTGTCTCGGTCCAAGCCATTTGCATGGTGTCGCACTTCACGCCATCATTTTCATTTTGATAAGACCAAGTACCCCAACCGATCCAATTGCCAGTCAGTGAAGCCATCGCCGGAACTGCACTCAGTGTCAGCGCTAAACTTAAAATCCATGATTTCATATACCCCTCCTGATTTTAGGACCTCCACAAT
>DAHVKR010000099.1 GCA_027320785.1 Bdellovibrionales bacterium | reverse complement strand
CCTGCTGCAAATCAGAACAATTAGGCAGATCTCGAGTCAAAGTTGGAGGACCGGAGAAAAGTATTTTCCCCTGTTCTGGAATAATACGCGAGACTGCTTTCTCATAGTGATGTCGATTTTGATCAGAATAAAATAACCGATTGGAGTCCACCTCGTGGGTTTGCAGATATTCTTGCGCTGACTGATAAAATTCTTCTTCCTGATTTTGGGAAATAAAAAATCTATGGGTATTGAATTCCATTTGTCCCATCCCTAAAAGAGCTGGACTTAAAACTGAAGAAATATTTTTTTTAAAATCAAATTCAGGATGAATGAGTGCACTATTCTTGGCCCCCATGAAAAACTGAGCTTTCTTTTTTCGAAATGAAACTTGTTGAATCCACTTTTCAGCCTCTCCTGAGTTTCCTGAAAACAAAAAAGCATTCACGCCAGGATGACCTGAAAGCAAAGAGTTGAGCTCTTGCTCATCGCCATTCAGAATTTGAATGAGACCCTTGGGCAAGTCTAACTTTTTAAGTATTCCGGCTAAACGAAATGCCGAGCCCATTGCCTGATTAGTGGGCTGCAAAATCAAAGCATTGGCTGAAGCGAGGGCATTGGCCACCCATTTAGTTAAATAAAGAAAGGGAAGACTGCGAGGGCCTGAAACCCCGATCACACCCGTTGGCATTAAGACTTCAGGTTTTGGAAAAATTTGGAGCTCCCCATAGAGGTTTTCAACATACTCTTGAGCTGGATCCATGATCTCATCATGGCAAAAAAATTCCGGCAAAAAAGTTTCTTGAGCCTCTGCTTTTACCAGTTCTTGTTTTTTTTCGTATATGATTTCTGCAAAACGCTTTAGGTATTCGACTCGCTCGGCGAGTGACAGTTTTTTATATTTTTCTTGAGCCTCTTTGGCAGAGTGCAAAGACTGAACGAAATCAAGAGCCTGTGCGGGCTGATCTCGAAATTCCTGGTCAATATAACAAAAAGTGGTGCCTGACTTTAGAAACATGTCTTCTATATGCACCAGAAGAATGAAAAAGGAAAGTTTTCAATGGTCTTCAGAAAAAGGAAAGCGCCAAATCATCGATTTGACGCTTTCGGTGACAAATTAAAACAAAGTAAATGGTTTAATTTGCATCAAACGATGGCGAAAGTAGAAACTCTCAAACCCTCGAACTCAAAGTTCAAAGATTTACTGAGTTCTCACCTCCGCCACGGTACTGTCACATGTTTGAACCATAGCACCACCTCCTTCCATGCCATAAGAATGGCTTAATCACATCATACTCTTTTCAAAATATTTAGCCAGTCCTGAGGGGTAGATTAATTTAAATCACTTCCATAAAAAGATTTTATACATCACCAAGTGTATCCAGCTCCAAGACCTACGTAACTATAACTTGTAGAGGGAGTTGTCGAAGTCGCATCATAATGATTAGAGCCGAGAGTTACGCTCCCATCCCATTCTGAATTAAACTTGTGATAAAGTTTTGAGCTGATACCCGTTCCTTCAGCATGTGGCGCTGGCGCATCTACACTTTTCGTACCGGTTAATGTGAGTCTCCAAGAGTCATCAAAGCGCACAATAAAACTAACGCCAGATTCTTTTTCAATTAAAGTCGAAAGTTGATCTGAAAAAGCTGTCCCATATAGGCGAACAGCAGCTGAGTTTTGAAGCAAAGTAAGCGCTTGATCTACATCCTTGTCGTAAGTGTATCGATCGGAGAAAATAGAAACGCTTAACCAATCCACTATATCAATACCCGCTTGCAGACCAAATTTCGATTGTAAAATATCGAGTCTCTTGCCACCCTTCGTCCTTGCATCAGCTTGCTGAATATTATTTCGTCCAAATGTCAGACTCCAATTGAAATTATTTAAGTCCTCGTGAGTACGACCCAATGAAAAATCTGTATTGGCCGTGTGAATTTTATTAACCTCGGTATTAGATCCCCCAACACCTAACTCAACAAACCAGCCCGTTTCCCAATCCCAATCATTTATCCACTGCAAATCACGAGTTGTTTCAATTTGTCCATTTGAATCCAATATTTTGGAACGAGTGCTGGTATACTGAACATTCGTTGTCCAAATAGAATTTTCATCTCCTAAATATTGATAACCCAAGGTCATACTACTACTGGAGCTTGAAGAAGTTGTCTTGGCTTCTACTTTTTGGTCTGCCCAGACAGAACTAGAAAATGCTGAAATTAAAATGCCTGCCAAAAAAGCTTTTTTCATTACTCACCCCTTCTCAATCTTCGCTCTTTTCTTAGATTTCTTAAGCGGTTTCGAATTTCAGGAGAAAGCCTTCTAAAGGCTTCTGCTTTTTGACGAATTTCAGTTCTCTTTTCTGGAGAAAGACTTCGCCACTTTTTCCATCTATCTCTTATTTGTTCTTTGCGTTCTGGAGTCAAAGACTGCCAACGTTGAAAATTACGTCGGATTCGCTCTTGTCGTTCGGGTGGAAGTGATTTAAAACGTCGCCAAGCTTGACGTAATTTTGTCTTTTGTTCTGGTGATAATTTCTTAAACTTTTCCCATCGTTTTTTGATCACTTCCTGTTGTTCCAGAGTCAAGGAGTCCCATCGCGTACTTCCTTCTTGCGCAAAAACTTTTGAGGATATGAGGATAATCGACGTCATTAAGATAAAATCACGTCTATTCATGAAGGCTTCCCTTCTCTTGAGAGTCCTGGCTTTTCTCTTTTTGTGCGTGATTTTGAGTTGTCATATGCTCTAATGATTCCCAATCCTCTTCATTTTCCAATACATCCATATTCATAAGGACATCTAGCTCCTTAAGCATTTCAGGATCCGGTTTCGTCTTTTCCATTCCACTTCTCCAAAGTATCAAGATTTTCGAGAAGATCGAGATCAGCGATCATCTCCATATTATTTTCATCACTAATCGTCTGTAACATATCCTCGGAGGCTAAAAAATCCATCTGAGGTGATTCTTGCTTTCTCCAAACATACAATCCAAAGAAAGAAGCTAAAGCTGGCACGGCTAACCAAGCCAGGGCACGCCGTCTTTGTTGCAGTCTTTTTTCGCTTAGCAACTTCTCCACTTCTCTAAGTATATTTTGCGAGTGATAAGACGGAGGAGTGCTATCAAAAAGATTTTTAATGTCTTTCATGATTCCTCCAATCTTCTCCTTAAACTCTCTCGCGCTCTAAAAAGGAGCACTTTAATAGCCCCGACAGAGCAACTCATTTCTTGTGCCACTTCTGAATGGCTTTTTTCTTCTTGTATCACCAACATCAAAGCCATTTTCTGCTGAGGGGGTAGCTTGATAATGGCCTCTTTCAATCGAGACTCGTCTTCGAAGTTTCCCAAAATCTCTTCCACACTGAGTTGATCGTGAGGAACTTGTTGTTCTTCCTCTCCATCCAAATCGACCCAACGATTTCGAGAACGAAGTTCGTTGTAACAAGCATTCCGCGCTATCCTGAGAATCCATGAGATAACCGGAGCAATGGGCTGGTAGTCCTGAGCAGACTTCACAACTCGAATCCAAGTCTCTTGACTCAAATCTTCTGCTAGAGCTTTGTCGCTCACAAGGTAATAGCAAGTACCGTACACCTTGCTTTTGTACTTTTCGAAAAGGGCTGCAAAGGACTTTGAATCGCCCTTTGCAATTTTCTTCAAGAGTTCTGAATCTTCCATTACTCACAATAGCTGAGCGTAATATTCTTTGTTTGTCCATTTTCATTCACCTGGGCTTGACCGCAGCCCTGAAAAGTAACCGTTGCTGTTCCCGTCTTACTACCCGACCAAGTCACATTGTAACCTCCAGATATGGGGTAACAGCAGCTATTGGACCACTGGATATTCTGTGGAGTAAAAACACCTGTAAATTGCGCTACATTATGATTCACTTCTATTGCCCCTGAATTGATAACTCGGCTGGCCCTAGACAATGATCCTGTAATCCCTAATGGAGAAGTTGTGCGAACTGACACATCCATTAGTGTTTTTCCATTAAAGCTCAGCGTTGTTCGGCGACCCAGCACGTCCAAATTCCAACCACTGGCCGTGGTTGTCAGCTTGCCCCCACCTCCATAAGTATGGCCATTGTAATCTGTCTGAGAAGCACTCGAGATATTCAGATCTCCTCCGTAGGGGCCTGATAAATCAAGGCTATATGTTCGAGTGACTGAGTCACCTACGGAACTTATGTCACAAATTGAATTACTGTAATTTAATGAAATGGAGCCGTTTAAAGAAACATTGGACAATCCTGTGGCACAATTGACGTAACTTGCACTCCGTGCACCTGATTGACAGCTATTATACACAGGCCGTGTGCAACTGCTAGCAAAAGCCGCTGGCAATAAAGCTTGCGTCTTCCAGCTTTGAGAACGTACAGCATAAGAAGACCCAGCTTGATCATCCGTCACTCCACTGATCACACTGGTCACACTTTCAACTGTAGCTGTTGTTGGATCCACGACTGTGCTCGCACTTTGCTTAACTGCCGAACAACCTGCCAAAAAAAGTGCAATAACTGAAATTCTAAAAAATGTGCTCTTCATGTAAACCCCTTTTTTATAGGTCATACAAAGGGAACACATGAAACAGCCAAAAGTTACACTGGAAAATAAAAAAGAGGTGTTCCTTATTGAAACACCTCTTTTTCTGCATAGTCTTTATTTTAACTCTTAGTGAGTTTCGGCCGGCTGAGCTGGCTCTGCGGGTTGCGCAGGCTGCGCTGCACGTGTTCTCTCATTATGCTTGAGTTTGTATATTTCTTTACTTTGATGATTCTGCATTTTTTCAATTTTAGCCTTTTCAGCAGGACTCATTTTACCATCTGCCATAGCTTTATTTTCAGCTTTTTCTACCCTCTCCTGCCCCTTACGCAACTTACGAGCTTCAGCTTTCGTAAGCTCACCTGATGCCACACCTTGGTGAATGCGTTCATGTTGACGAACTTCGCGTCGCTCAACACGGCGACCCGCTTCTGCCAATGGAACCATAAACAGTGATGCCATTAAAAAAGTAATCCCTAGTTTCATATAAACTCCTTTTGTGTTTACATATTGAGGCCTTAAAGCCTTCATCTGAGTAAACACAGAAGTCTATAAAAGGTTACGCTGTCTCAAAATAAGACCTTAAACTAGCTTCAATTGATCCTGAATCGCCTTTTGGACTTTTTTCATCTCCTCATCCGAGTGTCGCTTAGCCCTAGAAAAATTCAGATCAGGAATGCTCCAGGCCGGTATGAGATGCAAATGGTAATGAGGAACCTCAAAACCAGCCACAATTTGCCCCACCCGTGGGCACTGAGTCGCCGCCTGAATTGCCTGTCCTATTTTTTGTGAGTTGAGATGAATCTGCGTATAGATTTCAGCGGGGACCTCTAGCCAGCTATTTATTTCCCGCTTGGGGATAACCAAGGTATGCCCGAGGTTCACTTGATCCAATGCTAAAAATGAAAAGGTCAGCTCGTCTTCATGAATTTTATAGCACGGAAGCTTTCCTTGAATAATCTGAGTAAATATTGAAGCCATGAAATCTCCTATCAAAACTTGATAAGAGTCTACTGGTTTTGAATATAAGGTTCAAAGAACTCTCGCTCTTTACGTCTGAAAGCCTCGTATTTGACTTTAGTTCCCAATATTTCGACCATGTGCTTAACGCTATCTGCCTCTAATTCGCGCATTTTATCAATACCCTGCTGATAAAACTCAGCATCCAGGTTCTCTGACATCCCTTTTAAATTTTGAACAAGGGTTTTGCTAACTGACAAGGCCTCAATGGTTTTTGTCTCATCAACACGCCATGATTCATACATATAATCAGAAATAAACTTAAACCACTTATCGTGTAACTGATCATCAA
>DAHVKR010000098.1 GCA_027320785.1 Bdellovibrionales bacterium | reverse complement strand
GAAGCTCAAAATGAAAAAGGTTTTTCAATTCAGATCGAAACTCTTTCGAAAGGTTCGTCATTTGGTCAAAATCACAAACTTTTTTCTCGTAAACCCATTTAAACAATTGTTGCGTGCGATATTTCTCTTTGCCCATATGACGGATCAGTTTTTCTAAGTCTTCTATAGTGAGACCATAAAAGTTCTGCGATCCCTCTGTTACATGGGCTTCAGCAGGCAAAACATCGTCTTGCTGTTTCATGTAATCTGAAAACGTCACCTGCGCTGGAGCCCAGGGAACCAGTTTTTGCTCTTTTTGAGCCATTGAATGAAGCTTTTGAGTTTGTGTGGGTCCTGTCATAGAGACGAGTGTTTTAACAAAAATACTCCCCTAGGGCGAGGAGATTCAAGCCCCTCAGGTAAATTATAGATTTTATAGGGCTTTTAGCCCTTTAGATCAGCACATAATGAAAAATTGTGCTGATTATTGAAAGAACCAAAGCCCCTATAATAGCTGAAAGCCATCCCTGAATATCAAAACCATTGAGCAAGGCTGCGCTGATTTTTAAAACAGCCCCATTCACGACAAATGTAAAAAGCCCCAGAGTTAGGATATTGATAGGCAAAGTCAGAATGATCAAAAGGGGCCAAATCACCACATTGGCCACCCCAATAATAGCCGCAGCGATCATGGCAGTCCCAAAATCTTGCACAGTCCACCCACTCATCACCTTTGCCGTTACTAAAAGGGCAATAGCCGAAACACACCAATGAAGAAGGTAATAAAATAGCGAGGGGTTATGCATAAGGGGCTCCTTTATATAAGCTGAAAGAAACCGAATCACCTCATCCCTGTCAATCATTTTAACAGAGTCGCCGTGATGGGTCCCTTTAGTCCCTTTCCAGTTATGATCACAGCCTCATTATTTGTTAAATTTCATTTGAGCCCTCACAAGCTCCACAAATCTTGGCATCATTCGTGTACCTCTTGCTGAGTGATCAAAAGGAGTTTTCAAATGAAATACTTTATTCTTACATTTTTAGGAGCTGTTTCAGCTCTTCTAATCGCTGGTTGTGGAAGTGGCGGCGGCGGTGGAAGCAACAGCACGACGACGACTAATTCCATCTGCTCGTCTGGTCTCGTCAACACACAATATGGTTGCCTTCAACAAGGGATGTGTCCCGCAGGGCAAGCTCAATACAATAACACTTGTGTGATGGCCACAACAAACACATGCCCTTCTGGAACTGTTTATGTTTCTCAAGTAGGACAATGTTTATCTCAAGGAAGCTGTCCGGCTGGACAGGCCATGTACAATAATACGTGCATTATAGCGAATAACACTTCAGGTATTTATAATAACGGTATGTACAATACAAACTTGTACAACAACGGTATGTTTAACACAGGCTATTACAACACTGGTTACAATACGGGCTACAACAATATGTACAACCCTTACTTACCTCAACAAAATACAAACTACTGGATGACGAATCCATATACGAATCCTTACTGGACACCTCAGTATTACTACTACAGATCTTGGTAAGAGATCGATAAAAATGAAAACTCAAAAAGTAGGGGTCTTCACCTCTGCTTTTTTATTTGGCTTGAATGGCTTCTGTTAACTCAGAGAGTTCACAAGGAACGCAGCCAATTTTAGCTACCACAACACCTGCCGCATAGTTCGCCAACTGACAGCTCGTTTCAAGATCCAAACCTCCGGCAAGACCTAATGCCAAAGCGGCAATCACGGTATCCCCAGCACCTGTCACATCAAAAACCCTCTTGGCGCGAGTCGGAACTTTCGTCACTTTAGCACCTTCGAAAATACTCATGCCCTCTTTACCTTGAGTGAGAACAACTTGCTTGGCTCCTGTTTTCTTTTGCAAAGCACGGCCGGCCTCTTCCACGCGGTTGGGATTTTCACGCAAATCATCAAAATTCAGACCTGCTAACAAAACAGCCTCATCATAATTTGGCTTGATCAAATCACAACCTTTATAAAAATCTCCTGGATTGGCTCGCGTTGGATCCACCAGCAACATTTTCCCCTGCTGATGACAAAGATCCACCATTGTTCGCACAACTTTCTCTGTTACCACTCCCTTTGCATAGTCCTGCAAAATCACAACATCACTTTCGGGTAAACGCCTCTTAAACTCATTGAGGATTTTTTCTTCCGCTTGCGGAGAAAGATACTTTTTAAGCTCGTAGTCCACACGTACAATGTGGTGAGGCCCTGTCATAACTCTCATTTTTCGGGTGGTCGGACGATGATCATCTACAACCATGGCTTCCCATCCGACACCTGCTTTTTCAGATAGCTCCTTGAGTTTGCTCGCGCCTGAATCAGGTCCCACAACAGAGATAAGCGTTACTTTTCCACCTAAACTAACAACATTCTGAGCCACATTGGCAGACAGCCCTAAACGTAAATCCTCCTGCTCGACCTCAAGAACGGGAACAGGAGCCTCTGGAGATATTCGACGAACTTGCCCAATCACATACTCGTCTAAACCCACATCTCCTAAAATAAGAACTCGTTTTTGAGAGTAGGATTTTAAAGCTTTTAATAACTCATCCGGCTGCTGCATATGATGATTCATCCTTTCAGATCTATTTGACCATAGGCCAAGAAACCAAAACGCTCAAGCCCGTTGTATCCGCTTGCCAATGAAGATTGGTAGCCAACCATCGTTTAACCATCCAGACTTCATGTGGACTCAGCTTAGCTGAGCGAAATTGAAAATCCAAATCTGAACGATTTATCGAAAAGGTTTTCTTCATTTTACCCTCTCGAGCCGTCAGCTCAACCTGCACGACTGAGGCTCCATCCAAGATCTGTATATTGCCCAACTGCCAATTCACGCTGGGAGTGATATCCAATTTAATCTGTTTTTCAGGAACCTGCCAACGAGATGATCCCATAATATACCCATTCAAAATAGTGCTGAATACACGATTATCCCAAACAACTGGGAAGCTGCAATGCTCACCCTCTGAAATATGAAGAGCATTTGCCAGCTGTAGTTGACCCGTATTCAAGCGAACAGGCACGGCGGGATCCTGATCTGTCACCCAGATCCAGACAGGGTCCCGCAAAGTTGGATCCCATCTCGAAAGCTCGTGCAAAGAGTAGTAGTTATTATTCTGTCTTTGAACAAACCATGGCTCCTTAACTCCCAATAAAGCAGCCGGCGGACGATGATAATTTTGAGCAACAGCGGATAGAAGATGAGGAGCCAGTCCCCAATAACTCTTAAATAGATCCGGCCGAATAGCTTTATACTCTTTAAAACGCGAATGAGCCCAGACCTCTAAAGGAAATCGGAGCCAAGATTTTTTAAATAAATAATCAAATGTTTCAGTCGTATTAACGAGAGGACAAAATGCCATAAAGGAGCTAAACAGTTTTGGATTTTTTTGATATCGAGCCAGCCAAGCTGCTGTTAAGACCCCTTGGCCACCGAGACTCAACCCCACTAAATGCACACTTTGAACAAAACGGGAAAAGGGTTGAGAAGGTGAGGTCAAAGTTTGGGCCAGCCAAATATTCTGATAGCTTTCCGTAAGCCCACCGAAATCAAGTCTGCGATTGTAGTGAATATAATCTGTACTGGTCATATTTTCCACGAGGAGCACATTGAAAAGTCCCCTTTCAAAAAAATCGTACAGAAAAAACCGCTCCGCGAAAGCCTCTTCTACGTTCCCCGTAATCCCCGCTCTTACAATTACCAGCGGACGTTTTTTAAGATCCTTCATCGCCAAAACAGCCTTCAGTTTTTGTCCATCTGGAAGAAAAAAGACGATTCGATGAAAGAAGGGGTTCGAATCCACATCATATTTCATCGAAAAAACCTTCAGAGCCTGCTGAAGTGAGTTTGAAGGCCCTTCATGAAAATAAGAAGCACACTGGGAACGGTACTTTTGTACAATTTGGTTGCGAAAACGATTATCTGAGACCTGTCGAATGGCCTCACGGAGCTTAAAAAGATCGCAGTCCCCTAAAGGAGTCGGTGTCTGGTCCCAAGGCTCGTAGGCAAAGTACTGATTGATCAACTTTTGAGCCCACACTGGATGTCGACCCGGCGTGGCAGCCGCCCACTCTGATCCAGCTGGGATAAATTTCATAGATTCGCTTTGATAAGCTCTAATCCAGCTTTTACCGAAAGAATCCCCCATGGCCTGGGAGGAAATAAAGACCGTCAATAACAGGCCTATAAGCCCATAGCTGATTCGAAATGTCATATTCATACTTTTGACTATGCTCCCTGATCGAGTCTTGGTAGATACAAACCCGTGACACAAAAGACTAAATTTTTTAGACTCTTATAACTAGCAACCTAATTCATTTTCTTAGAAGGCTCAACTGTATGGAACATATTTTCCCCTCTCATGAAGCTCACCTGGACGGCCCCCTTTTCAGAAATGCTCGTCTTGTCTTAGAAGACGCAGCCCAACTGATCAACTGTGATCCCAATGTGCTTGAAAGACTCAAACGCCCGCGCAAATGTGTTACAGTTTCTATTCCCGTTCGAATGGATGATTACTCTGTAAAAGTCTTCACGGGTTATCGTGTCCAGTATAACTCTACCTTAGGCCCTTATAAGGGCGGGATTCGCTACCACCAAAATGTGGATCTTCCTGAAGTCGTAGGCTTGGCTGCCTTGATGACTTTTAAAAACTCAGTCTTGGGTCTCCCACTTGGAGGAGCCAAAGGAGGAGTGGCCGTTGATTCCAGCAAACTTTCTCGAACTGAAAAACAAAACCTCACGCGACGATTCACATCTGAAATCTCTGATCTAATCGGCCCTACCCGAGATATCCCAGCTCCCGATGTGGGAACAGATCCTCAAACAATGGCCTGGATGATGGATACATTTTCACAAGAGCGTGGGGGTTATGCTCAACATGCCGTTGTCACAGGAAAACCTGTTGAAATCGGCGGCTCATTAGGACGCAACCATGCCACAGGCCTCGGCGTTGTTTACATTGCCGAGAAAGCTTTCGAAAAAAATGGTATGAATATGGATGGATCACGAATCGTAGTCCAAGGGTTTGGTAACGTGGGTTCTTTCGCTGCACTCTTTGCCCACCAGCGAGGCGCTAAAATTATTGCTGTCAGTGATGTTTCAGGTGGCATTTTCAATGGCGATGGACTCAACATTCCCGAACTTATTGAGTATGCGAAACAAAACAAAACAATAAAAGGTTTTCCTCATGCAACTGAGATTGATAACAAAGCCCTTCTTGAGTTGGATTGCGAAGCTCTATTCCCCTGCGCTCTCGAAAACCAGATCGACACAGATAATGCTGAAAGAATTAAAGCTAAAATTATAGTGGAAGGAGCCAATGGCCCTGTCACCAATGCCGCCACTAAAATTCTCACTCAAAGAGGAGTCTTTATCGCACCAGATGTCGTTGCGAACGGCGGCGGTGTGATTGTGTCTTACTTTGAGTGGGTACAAGACATCATGTCCTTCTTCTGGGATGAGGAAGAAATCAATGATCGGCTCAAATCAATCATTACAAAAGCTTTTGAAACAATTTACAGATTTCATGCAGAGAAAAAGGTAGATATGAGACTGGCCGCTATGGCCGTCTCCATTCAACGTCTTGAAAAAGCCATGCTCATGCGAGGACTTTATCCTCGATGATTCAACCTTGGTTTTGGCTGCCAGCGCGCATTTCCCACGCCCTCAGTGGAGTGGGCGTGGAAGCGGCAGCCTGCCTCACTTCCTCGCCTCGAAACATTAAGAATTTTCAATGGAGAGACTTTCAATGGAGGAATGTCCATTTTCGCAATCCTTTAGGAATTGCGGGGAGGGGGGGGAAATGTTAGAGGCCCTGGAACAAATC
>DAHVKR010000097.1 GCA_027320785.1 Bdellovibrionales bacterium | reverse complement strand
GTTGTAAGAGTATTTTACGAAAAACCTCTTTTCAATGGGAAGGGTTGCTCTCATCTTCTGAATGGACCGAGGAAGAACAAAAATTGATTTTTACCTTACTTCAATTTCAAGATCGTGTGATTTTAAGTTATAAAAACTTAAAGCCTAATATTTTGGCTCAGTACCTCTTACAGATTTGCTCGGATTTCAGTCATTTTTATCACCACAATCGAGTTTTAGGCGAAGAATCTCAAGTTGAGAAAAAGCGGCTTCATTTGGTAGAACTCACACGTCGCACCCTAGAAGAAGGTCTAGGTCTTTTGAATATACCGACACCGGAAATGATGTAAAAAACGGCTTAGGCTCTTCATTCGTAAAGAGATTTTGCCGATTTATTAAGTGTGAGTTCACGTCGTAATTGGATTTTTATTAACTTTACATGGCTTCTTGTCACTGGGTTGATATGGAGTTATGGCGCTTTTAAAGCCCATTTTGCCTCGTCGCCAGATGCAGGATTTAAAGTGGAGCAGCTTCAAAAACAGGTTTCCAACTTAAAGGAAGAAAAGGCAAAAATAGCCTATCAATTTGAAGATTTTAGACAAAATGCAGCTCTTGATTGGCCACAGTCTCGGAAGAATGATTATCGATGGCCCGCCAGCGTGTCTTTTGATCTCTCGACCTCTTTGTACGATAAGGGTCGACGTTCATTTCAAGAAAAAAAATGGGATGATGCCTTGCTTGAATTTGAAAAAATTCTGACAGATTACCCCTATTCAAAGTGGGTAGCCGAAGCTCAATACTATACCTGCGAAATTCATTTTCAAGTTAGAGACTACAAGGACACGGCAGACTGTGTAACTCAAATGGTTCAGTTATTTCCAGAGAACCCTCTTACGGGATTTCAGTTAATGAGACTGGCGCAAGTTCATGAAATGGTGGGCGAGCCTGAGGAAGCTTTGGAAGTCTATCGCTATGTTCAATCTCAATTTTCTTCAGAGCCTATTTTGAAAAAACAATCTGAGGAGTCCATTCAGCGTCTGGAAAAACTATGAGATGTGTATTGGGACTGATTCTTCTCATAATCGGAACAGGGTTGTCGGCTCGAGCTGTTGAAATCTTAAAATCACCTGATGCGTTACTTTGGAAGCAGGATCTTTTGCAGGGATCGGTATGGGTTCGCAATGCTAAGAAATATACATTAAATACTCCCTATGGGTCTGTTCAGGCTAACAGAGGTGACTTTTACATACATTACGAACCTCAAAAGGTAACGGTTGTAAATAATTTGGGTCGCTTACAAGTTCACTTAAAGGACGGTCGTATCGTAGAAGTTCCACCGGGTTTTGAAATGTGGTTTTCTGAGATTCAGGAAGATAAAAAAAATCGCATGGGCGTAATTCGTCCCGTGAATACTCAAGAGTATATAGTGAATCTAGGAAAGATATGGACTGGAAGTTTGGCGAGCTTCAAGAAGGAAATGTTAGAAATGGAAGAGTCCTGGGGGGATCGAACCCGTCTGGCCTCTCGATATTACAAAAGTCTAGTTGAGAGAGAGATTGCTTCTGTAGAAAAAGAAAAACAGGAGCAGGACGAAATAAAACGAAAAGAGCAAGAAAGACGGGAAGCCAATCGACGCCTCCTCTTTCACAAAGCGTTCGAGAGATAGTCTAAAGTCTTAAAATCATAACACCAGAGCTTTCCTTGATCAAATTGTGCTATTCTCAAAATGAGATAGAAATCAAGGAGTTGAGTTATGTCGATTAGTGCGGCCGACAGGGCCCGTCAAAGTGATCGGTTAAACCAAGTTAGAGAAGAGGCGGATGAAAAGGAAGCGCAAATTCTGAAAAGAAAAAATGCGCAATTGAAAAGAGCTGAAAAGCGCCATCAAGAAGAAATTAAAAAACTCAATGAAGCCTATAAGAATCAATTAAGTAAAGTCAGAGATGAACAAAAGCAAACTTTAGCTGAAAGAGAAGAAGGTCATCAAGAGGATTTATCATCCTTAAGAAAAATGTATACCAACGATCTTCAGAAACGAATGGAGAGTGGTGAGTCTGATAAAAAAATCCTAAGAGAAAATTATCAATCGGAACTAGATAAGCAAAAAACCATATCCAATGAGCAAAAAGAGAACTTACTCAAAAGACAAAATCAAGAACTTGAAAAGCGCGATAATTCTATTGAAAATGTAACAACTCGGGCGCGCGAAAAAATGCAAGAAGCTATTAATAACAACTCCAGAAGACTGCGAGAGGCTCATAACAAAGAAGTTTCAGTTCTCCGAAATACTCAAGAAAATACACATGTTCAGAACGAGATAGAGAAAAATGAAATGCGAAAAGCTTATCGTGATGATAAGAATGCCTTGGAAAGACAAAATCGCGATCAAGAAGCTTCATGGAAGCAAAAGTATGAAGACCTCTATAACCAATCAGCTGATAATGCAGAATCTGGAGAAGCTTCGAGGTCTCAGATGCTTTCGCGGGGACTAGCTCAAGTAAAAAAAGAATATGAAAGCAAGCTCCAAAATAAAGCAGATCAAATGGATCATATTAACGAATCGTTCCGCGATCAGGTATCGGATCGAGTTAATACGCAAGTTAAGTCTCGAGATAGTCAAATTCAATTCCTTAAAAAGAAACTGAATAATGAAATTGAAAAAGACAATCGACTTAGAAGTATAGATAGAAAGAATTTGCAATCCTCTTACGAGGATAAAATGCATGATTTAGAAGGACAAAGAGATACGACCAGAGAGACGATGAAGGATTTGAATGCTCAACGTATGGGTAATGTGGAGAAAAAGAGCAATCAATTGCTGAAGAAAGTAAACGATGATTACAGATCTCAGTTGGATATCGAAAGGACTCGTTTTCGTGAAAATAGTTTAGCAATGAAGCAAATGCACGACAATGATATGAATCGTGTTCAGGAGAGATCTGAACAAAGACTTGATCACTTGCAAAGAAGTTATGATCGAAATGCAAAAAAAGTAGCTGATTTTTATGATGATAATCTGGAGTTGGCCAAATCGGGATTTGACAAAAAGATAGTGGCACAGAGAGAGAAAAATATTGAATTACAAGGTGAGCAAAACCGCCGCATGGCAGAGAGATTTCATAAGATCGAAAATGAGTACAATAAGAAACTTGATATGATTAGTAGTCAATATGAAGATAAATTGCAGCAAATGAAAGACAACCATGAAAAAGAAATAAAGAGTATTGAGACGGCTGCCAAAAACAGAATGGAAGACAGGGAAAAAGGTTTTAAAACTGAAAAGGAATCCACTGAAATCAAATACGAAACTAAAATTGCCTTGATGCAAGAAGCGCAGCAAGACCGCTTAGATAAGCTTCAGAAGAAACATCAGGAAGAGATGCGTGACTTAGCCATGAGACTCAACCAATACAATAGGAAAGCTTAAAGTATGCTTGCAGAAAGGCGCGCTAAGATTGTGGCCACAATAGGTCCTTCAACTCGAGATCCGCAATCTTTGGAAAAGGCTATTAAAGCCGGTATGAATGTGGCTCGACTCAACTTTTCCCATGGGAGTCATCAAGATCATTTGGCTGTTTTACAGTCGGTGCGAAGACTTTCAAAAGAATTACAAGCCCCTGTTAGTATTTTACAGGATCTGCAAGGCCCTAAGGTCCGAGTGGGAAAGTTTAAGAAGGGATCCATTGAGCTGATTCCTGAACAAATTGTGACAATCACAATCGAAGATATTTTAGGTGATGAGGGATTGATTCCTAGTGACTTCAAAGAGATTACTGAAATTGTGAAGCCGGGGAATCGTATTCTTTTAGATGATGGCCTTCTGGAATTAGAAGTTGTGAAGGCTGATTCAAAAGAGGTGAAAGCTCGTGTTGTGAATGGTGGGACTTTAAAAGACCGGAAGGGTATGAATCTGCCTGGTATACCATTACCTATTGATTGTTTGACGGAAAAAGATCGTAAAGATCTTGAGTTTGGTATTGAAAATCATGTTGATTATATTGCCTTGAGTTTTGTTAGAAAAGGTCAAGATATTCGAGTTTTAAGGGAAATTTTAGAGACTAAAAAGTCTCAAGCTCGCATCGTAGCGAAGATTGAAATGCAAGAGGCTCTTGATAATTTAGAAGAAATTGTCCGTCTTAGTGATGCAGTGATGGTGGCTCGTGGAGATTTGGCTGTTGAAGTTGGAAGTTCAAAGCTTCCGGGTTACCAAAAAAAGATCATTAAACTTGCGAATGAAATGCAGAAGCCTGTGATTACGGCAACTCAAATGTTGGACTCTATGGTGGAAAATCCTCGTCCGACTAGAGCTGAAATTACGGATGTGGCCAATGCTGTATTGGATGGATCTGATGCACTTATGTTAAGCGCCGAGAGTGCCAGTGGAAAGTATCCTTTTCAGGCTATTCGAACGATGCATGAGATTATCACTGAGGTGGAAAAAGGAGATGAACGTTACTATAAAATCTCTATGGAGCACGAGTTTCTCAGTATTCCATCTGCTATTGGGGCGAGTGCAAGTTTATCGGCTCTAAAGCTGAGTGCGAAGGCTATTGTCTCTCTGACTACTACGGGGAAGACTGCCAGCATTATCACAAGTTTTCGCCCGCAATCACAGGTCATTGCTGTTACGGATCGAATCGAAGTTTTAAATCGTCTTGAGCTTATATGGGGAATTCAAACCTTTAAAATTCAACCCTACGAGAGTATGGAAGATATTCTGACTCAAGTGGATCAGGTTCTCGTGAGCTATGGTCTGGCTCGAACAGGTGATCGTATTATTTTGACTTTGGGGCAGCCCATTGAGACAGGTTCTAAAACCAATGCGCTCTTTGTTCATATTGTAGGCGGAGAGTCTGTTCAAAAGCTTGAGGATTCAAAGCTACCTTTGCGTTGTCAGAAGCTGCCACCTATATAAACTTATCGCAAATGTTTCTTTAAGTCGTGTATGAGTTTCCAGTTTTGAGTCAAGGGCTCGAGTTCTTCATAGTTGAGTGAAACGAAAACGCCTCCATCTTGCATCATTTTTTCTGATACAAGTTTCTTTTCAACAAGTGAGTTAAAATCTTCAACTCGAATAACCTGTCCCATATCTTTCATAGAATTGTTTTGAACATCTGTCAGGCTGAGCTTTCGGAGGTTTGTTTTAGGATCAGGAGTCAGTTTGCTGGAATAGAAGAGGGCGGCTTCCAGAATTTTCACATCTTCAGCGGAAACAGCCACTTTGTCTTTATCTTGTTTAAAGAGCCACTCATTATACCAATCAACAAACTTAATAAAGAATGTCGGTTTTTTATTGACGATTTTTTGTTGCCCTTCGCCCAAGTCTGTAATTTCAAAAAAGCCAAGATCACGAAGTGTCGAAAGAAGGCTTTGCATTTTATTGGTCGGCTCTTGGAATACTTGAATAGTAAAGTTGCGAAGGCGATGCTGTGGAACAACAATAAAATCTTCTTCTTTTGTTCCAAAAACATTTCCCACAAAATTCAAAATTGAAATCATTTTATTGATGACATGAGGAGGGTAACGATCTGCATCGGGATTAGGGTTTTCGAGCATTTTGATTTTCTTGTTCGCTTCACGAATATTTTCATTCATGGTTTTCATGATCGCTTTGACCCAGACGGGTAAACTATCCATCTGTTTGGTTAGGCTATCATAGGGAAGAACAATGACTTCTGAGTCCTTGATGGCCTTCACATTGGCCGAACGAGGTTTCATGTCAAAAATGGCCATTTCGCCGACCATTCCTCCTGGGTTTAAAGTTGCCAGGACGATTTCAGAAGTTCCCTTTGTTTTTGTAACGGCGAGCTCGCCTGTTTTGACGATATACATAGCATCCGGAGCGTCACCTTCTCGAAATAAGTAGGTATCTCGATTGACTTTTTTTCCA
>DAHVKR010000096.1 GCA_027320785.1 Bdellovibrionales bacterium | reverse complement strand
CTGGGGATGAGATCAGTAAGTTGTCGAACGTCCTCTTTGGGAAGAAGAACATCTTTTTCACCAAATAGAATTGTAACAGGAGTTTGAATTTTTTGGATATCGCTTTCGACGTTAATTCCACGCAAGGCTCGAATCATTTTAGAGCCGACGTTTTGCACCGACTTAAAGGTGTCTTCGACAATAATTTGCCTGAAGAACGCAGAGTTCATATCGCAGTTGTTGATTGTAAAACCAATAATAGCTGCTGTGAGCTCTTTATTCGTTTTCATTTCTTCATATTTTTCAAGAACACTGTCATCAAATTGAATGCCGTGGGCGGCGACAGGGTCCAAAAGAAGAGCTTTTTGAAAAAGTGCAGGACTTTGAGACATCATCAGACAAGCCAAAAGACCACCTGTTGAGTGACCTATCACGGAAGCTTTTTGAACAGAGAGCGAGTTGAGAAGCTCAATATAGTCTTGTGATATTTGATGCACATCAAGTTCAGTGGTCAGAGGGGCACTATCGCCGCAGCCTGGAAGTTCGATGAAAATAAAACGACCTTTTAAGTTTGAGGAGCTAACGGTCAGGGGCTTAAGGGCTTCAATGGTGGGCATCCACCATCGGCTTGTCGCAAGATTACCATTCAAAAAAACAAGATCATGGCCCCAGGCCTTTTCGGTTACAGAATAGGTAACAGTAGTGCCCTTGTGAGTTTGAAATTGTGCCATCGATCTAGTTCCTTTTTTTATTGATTTTCATTGTGACAGGGTCAGCCTCTAAAACATTTCCTTGGAAAAGGAGAGGCTGTCTATCCAAAATGCCTTTCAAAAGTTGGTAAGTAAATCGAGGGAAAGCTTCAGGGAGTTTGTGCTCAGAGTATTTAACATAGGTAAGGCTGGCCTTGCTGGCGTCTGGAACCGCTTTCCAATATTTAGCATAAATATCTTGAGGAATATATTGATCCTGTTCTGAGATAACAAGGTGAAGAGTCCCTTTAGGGATATGAGAGGCCTCTTGAATGGGTTGATACATGCGAATACCTTGAACCAATCGAGTGATGCCTTCCAATTTATAAGGGTTCTCAAGACTAGAAATTTCGGCTAGCGGATAAGTTGTGTAAACAAGCTCGCGTATAAAGTAGTCAATGAGCTGTTCATCTGTGGCGGGGTTATTGGGGAACATGAATCGAGTATTAGCAACTTGCTCTTTGAGCCATTCCTTTTGAGACTCTAGAAACTCTGTGTAAGGGTTAATCAGGATAAGATTTTGTATATCTCGTGGATAGTGAGTGGCGTAGGCGGCTAAGATGCCTCCTCCGTACGAAAGGCCAACAAAATTATAAGGCTTAGGTATGTGGAGATTTTCAAGGAGGGTGTGAAGATCTTCAACTTGCTTGGAGTAAAGAATTGGCCCGGTGGGGAGAGGGTTTGACAGAAGAGTTGTGCCCATTCCGTAGGGGTCATAACTCAAAATACCATAGCCATCGAGTCTTAAACGGGAGGTTACACCAATCCAGTTTTTTGTACTATAAGTGAGTCCATTCAAAAAAATCAGCGTGGGTTTGTTTCCAGTTGGCTTTGTGTACTCTACGTAAAGCTTTTTCTGGTTGATTTGAACAAGGCCTACAAAACTTTGCTCGCTGGCTTGAGCTAAGGAGCTAGTAAAAAAAGCGAGAAACCCCGCTATTTTAATAAGAATTAAAAAAGACCTTTTCATTTTATCCCCCTTGATGAATAAAGGTTTTTTGGATGTCTCTCCTGTGATCTGTTTAGTCAACGAAATGCTGACAAGTAGAAGAGAATATCTGTGTTTTGCAATGCACAATCTAGAGTTGATGCTCCATTCTAATCGGGTGTAGGAGTGTGAAGATTTCATAATAAAAGGGTTTAGAATGAGTGTGAAAATAGTGCAGGACTGGTTAAGGTATTGGAGCCTTCATTCTCCACAAAGAGTTGCGCTCTTGGATGGAGAAGCGGGTGAACAGTTAAGCTACTTGGATTTGTGGCAGAGAGCTCAATCGGGCGCGTCCTATCTTGAAAAAAATGAGGGAATCAAAAAGGGTGATCGGATACTTTTCCTGGGTCAAAATGATCTAGCTGTTATCAATCTTTTTTTCTCGGCAGCTCGGTTAGGAGCTGTGCTTGTTCCTGTAAACTACCGTCTGACGCCATCAGAGATCTCCTATATCATTCAAAACTCAAACCCACAGATGATCGTATATGACGAAGCCTTTAAAAGTTTGGCTCAGGAGGCTCTGAAGCTTTCTAGCTTGCAAAATGTTAAAGAGCTTTCATTAAAGGGTGTCAGGAGCTTCGAATCTTATGTGCAAGATTTTGCACCTTATCCAGATTTTCGAGCCAATGAAGAAGACCCTGCCATGATTATCTATACTTCGGGTACAACAGGTTTCCCAAAAGGCGCGATGATTTCTCATGGTGGGCTTTTTTGGAATGCGGTGAGTACTTCTATGCGATTGAACATCGTGCAATCTGATTGTGCAGTGACTTTCCTTCCGCTGTTTCATACGGGCGGATGGAATGTTCTAACCAGTCCTTTCTTGCAAAGAGGTGCCCAGATTATTTTGATTCGAAAATTCGATCCTGAACTTATTTTGCAATTGAGCCAGGATCATGGAGCCACCCTTTTGTTTGGTGTTCCGACGACCATGGGAATGATGGCTCGAACTGAAAAGTTTCAAGAGTATCGGTTAAGTTCTATTCGCTATGCCATTGTTGGGGGAGAGCCTATGCCTCTTGAGCTCATCAAAACATGGCATGAAAAGGGTATCTTCATTCGCCAAGGTTATGGTCTGACAGAGTTTGGTCCTAATGTTTTCTCTTTAAATGAACAAGATGCCATTCGAAAAATTGGATCTATTGGTTTTCCCAATGCTTATATTGAAACAAAAGTGATTCGAGAGGATGGAAAGAAGGCTCAGTCACGTGAGGTCGGGGAGCTCTGGTTAAGGGGGCCTGCCTGTATGTTGGGATACTGGGCTCATCCTGAAGAAACAGCTCAAACTTTTGTTGAGGGATGGCTTAAAACAGGGGATCTCGTTTATTTTGATGAAGAGGGCTACTTTTACGTCGTCGGCCGCAAAAAGGATATGTTCAAATCTGGTGGGGAAAATGTTTATCCTGCTGAGGTTGAGCAGGTGATTTCAAAAATCAAATGGGTTCAAGAAGTAGCTGTGGTGGGTGTTCCCGACGAGAAATGGGGCGAAGTGGGACGTGCCTTTGTTGTGTGCGATTCGCAACACTTCGACGAAAGTGAGCTTCGTGAGCACTGTGGAAAATATTTGGCGAAGTTTAAAGTGCCCAAAACATTTCTTAGGCTGCAGGAGCTTCCGAAGGCAGGCTCGGGAAAAATCGTTAAAAAGGACCTCGCAAAAATATCCACAAATCTTTGATAATCAGGCGTTTGATCGTTTTCCTATCAATTAATATGCCTTTTAATTGAGCAATCTTTTGAGATTCACGAAGAAATTTCTTGTGCTGTAGAGCGCTAAGCCCTTGCAACAACTTGTTGTTTCTCACTCTGTCTTACGCTACATATCATTTAAGACCTAAATCTTTAATACAATTTGGGAGATCCTCGATGTCTGATCAGCAAGATCATTCTTACCACTATAACCGTGGGGGCATGTATGCATTCATGTTCTCAATGGTTCTCGTTTTTTCCTTTTTCTTTTATCTCGTCGCCATTCATAAAGGTGTGGACTTAGATGAAAAAGTTGTCGATCCACATGCTCCACAAGCAGAGAATGCAGCACCAGCTTTTGATATTAATAGTGTCAAAGAGCCTTGGGTTTCAACTCCTGAGCTCGTGGCTTATGGTAAAAAACAATTCGAAACAAACTGTTCTATGTGCCATGGACCTGAAGGAAAAGGAGATGGCCCTGCTGGACAAGGCTTGAAGCCACCACCTCGTAACTTAGTTGAAGGAAAATGGACTCAAGGTGTGGGAGCGATTGCTCACTTTAAAGTTTTAGAGCATGGAATTCCTGGATCATCTATGCCGTCTTTCGGGCAGCTTAAAGCAGCAGACCGTTGGGCGCTTGTTCAGTTTGTTCAATCCATTACTCAAAATAAAGGAAATGATACTCCAGCACAAATTGCTGAGTTTGCTAAAACTGCAAAATAATGATGTTTAGATATACTGTTTTGATTCTTAGTTTAGGTTTCTCAACTTGGGCCGCACAGGGTGGCCCAGGGGGAGGCGGTTATACACCAGAGACTGCGCCACTCGTTGCGACAGCGCTTCCAAAACAGTTGAAGAATGTAGGAATCAAAGAAAAGTTAGGAGATCAAGTTGATCTCAACATGACTTTTAAAGATGAAACAGGAAAAACAGTTCAACTGTCTCAATATATTGATGGCACAAAGCCTGTTATTATCAGCCCCGTCTATTATAGTTGTCCTCGACTTTGTAATTTTCATTTGAATGGTCTGACGGAAGCTCTCAAAAAAGTAAACTGGAATCCGGGGCAAAAATTTCAAGTTGTGGCTGTTTCTTTTGATTCAAAGGAAAAGCCCGAGCTAGCGGCAGAGAAAAAAGCGAGTTTTATGAAGATATACAACCGCCCAGGAACTGAGGCGGGTTGGCACTTCCTAACCGGGGATGATGAAAATATTAAAAAACTGACTCAAGGACTTGGTTTTGAGTTTCAGTGGGACCCTGAAACTCAAGAGTGGTCTCATGCCTCAGCTGCGATCGTGGTTTCCCCTATGGGAAAAATCACGCGCTACCTTCCAGGAATTGTTTTTGATCCTAAAAATGTAAAGCTGGCTTTAACAGAAGCAGGTGAAGGAAAAGTGGGCAATTTTGTTGATAGTCTTGTCCTCTATTGTTTTCACTATGATCCACATAAAAGTAAATACACTTTGGCGGCCTTCAAACTTATGCGGTTTGCTGGCACCCTCATGGCTATAATATTGGCAATCTGGCTTTTGCCCGTTTGGATCCGCACGTGGAAAGCGGATAACCCAAGGAGTAAATAAATGTTTTGGTTGAGTGTTGCTCATGCCCAGTCTTTTATGCCCACAGCTGCTACCGGCGTGGCTGAAAAAGTAAACAATCTTTATTCATTTTTGCTCATTTCAAGCTTTATCGCTTGTGTGATCTTAATTGGAGGGATGATTTATTTTGTTTATAAATATCGTCGTAGATCTCCAAACGATAAGACACCTCGAATAACTCATAACAATTTGTTAGAGTTTATTTGGTCGTTTATTCCATTAGTTATTTTTATGGTGATTTTTGCTTGGGGATGGAGTGTGTACCATTCTATTCGAGCGATGCCGAAAGATGCCTTAGAAATTCATATTTTTGGTAAGCAATGGGCGTGGGAAGTTCAATATAACTCTGGAGTGGCCACATCCAATTTGGTTGTTGTACCTGTTGATACAGACGTAAAACTGATCATGACATCAAAAGATGTGATTCACAGTTTCTACGTTCCCAGCTTCCGAATTAAGCAGGACGTGGTTCCAGGTCGTTATACAACTCTTTGGTTCAATGCTGACAAGTTAGGTGAGTTTCATATTTTCTGTGCAGAGTATTGTGGAATGTCGCATTCGGGCATGTTGGGAATAGTCAAAGTTGTTTCTCGTGAAGACTACGACAAGTGGCTCGAGCAAGAGTCTAAGTTTAGCACATTGCCGATTGCTGAAAAGGGTGCAAAACTTTTCCAAATCAAAGCCTGTGCTTCTTGTCACTCTGTCGCAGATAGTTCGGTGAAGGTAGGACCTTCTTTATATCAAAAATTTGGTAAAACTGAGCACACCAATAAGGGTGATGTTGTTGTAAACGAAGACTATATCCGCGAGTCAATTCTCCAGCCTAATGCTAAAATTGTAGATGGCTTTCCGAATCCGAGCCCGATGCCTTCGTTTCAGGGGCAGCTAAGTGAA
>DAHVKR010000095.1 GCA_027320785.1 Bdellovibrionales bacterium | reverse complement strand
GGCTCCACCTCAGTCACCAGCGCCGACGATGCCAAAATTGTAAAGTCGGCCCCAGCCTCTGCATCAAAAGAAGACCCTGCATCCGCAAATAAATCTGCAATCTCAAGAGCTTTCTTTTTTTGCGTTCCTTGATCCAGCAAGTTTGCGGTCAAAGTATTTAAGCCCGCTCGCTCTGTTGGCTCATCTACGACTCCAACTGGGATTAAAAGCTGAAAACTGACACGAGGTAAGCTCGTGTCTTCCACAAAATAAATCTTAAGACCGTTTGCTAGAGTCTCTATTTTCTCATTCTTATAATGATCTCGGTTAGAATCCGTTGATTTTAAAAAAGGAATATGTGAACAACTGATGGCCGATAAGCTAAGAAGTCCGACAAATAAAATGCGCATCATTTTCTTACTCCTTGTTGAGTTTGAGGCTTTAACCAAGCTACGACTCGAGCTCGAGGGTTCAGATACTTTTCAGCCACTCTTCTGATATCTTGAACTGTCACTTTTTGATATTTCTCAAGGTCCTTAAAAAGAGTTCTGTAGTCACCTGAGATAATTTCTGAAGAAGCCAAGGCCCTTGCTTTTGAATCAATGGTTGAAAGATTATCAACAAAATCCATCATAAATTGGTTTTGTGCTCTTTTAAGCTCTCGCTCTGAAATAAGCTGATGTCGAGCCCTGAAAATTTCCCGATCCACAACATTGAGAACTTGGCGATCTCGAGCTCCAGGTTTCATTTGCACATAAACCCCAAAGGTACCGGCCTGTTTGAGTGAATACTGATAAGCCCCCGTTACTGTTGCCCATTGCTTATTGTAAACCAGCTCTTTAGAAAGTCGGCTCGAAGCACCATTTGCTAGAATTTGAGAAAGCAGGTCGAGAGCATAGGAGTCTGGGTGCTGATCCGGAACAGATTGATATGTAATCATAAGACTCGGGACCTGAACATCTTTATAAAGCTTGATGACTTTTTGTTGGTGAAGGGGCGCAACCTTAACAGGCACCACAGGAGGCAATGGTTTCGAAGGTAATTCTCCATAATACTTCTCAACTAATTTTTTTGTATTCTCAATGTCGATATCTCCTGCAATAACGAGGACTGCATTATTGGGAACATAGTAGGTTTCATAGAAGTGCCTTAAAGGAGCCACCGTGTAATTTTGGATGTCTTTCATATAGCCAATCACAGGCCAACGATAGGGAGTCCCTTTGAAGAGAATCTCCATAGCCTGCTCTCGCAAAAGACTTTGAGGATTATTATCTACGCGCCAACGTCTCTCCTCTGCTACAACTTGCTTTTCACTTTTTAGATCTTCAGGACGAAGCAGGAGAGAACTCAAACGGTCCTTTTCCATATCCATAATAAGTTCCAGCTTGTCCTTAGGTAAATTCTCGTAAAAGCCCGTAATATCATATGTTGTAAAGGCATTGTTTGTAACACCATTGGCTTGAAGAATGCGATCAAACTCTTTATTGGAATACTTTTTAGCCCCCTTAAACATCATATGCTCGAGCATATGAGCGGAACCCGTAATACCTGGTTTTTCATAACGTGAACCGACTCGGTACCATGTGTGATAACTAATCAAGGGGACTGTTGCATCTCGATGGAGAAGCACTGTCAAACCGTTCTTCAAAACAAATTTCTCAACAGGTAGCTTGATATTTAAGTCTTGGGCATTTTGAGCCCATGTGGATAGGGCCAGTAGAAGTATCGACAGAACAATCTTCATGAGAACTCCGTTCCTCGTTCTAAATGGGATGAATGAAAACTGTTCTAGTCTAGATAGGATTGAATTATTGAACAACAAAATCAGTGAAGTAAACGTCTTTTACTACACCTTTGTTCAGAATGGAGTTAACCTCCATCGCGATTTTATCTTTAAGAAAAAGTTTACCTTGAATGCTTTCAAGATCATAAAATGTTTTATCATTGAGCAATCGGATGATTCGATCACGAATGCGGGCTCGATTGTCAGACAACATAACTTCTTCGAAAGCATCTTTACCTAGCATATCAAGATTCACCTCCATCCTTACGGATCGTCGAGGCTCCCCCCCCAAATTCACAGTGAATTTATCAAGGGTATAGATATAGGGGACTCCCCCCTCATCATTGTAAATGTAGCTAGGATCTAATTTAATTGAATCTTCAGTAATGGTCGGTGACGTCCATCCAATAGTGGAGGCGTAAACAAGATAGGCACCAGCACCTGTCACACCTAGGTTGACGACGATAAAAAGAGCTGTGAAAATCTTCTGCAGAGGAAGTTTCGATTCCTTTTTCTCTTCTTGTCCCTGCCCTTTTTTGTCTGCCATATGTTTGAGCCCTACTCTCTATAAAAGGCTTATCGGCCAAGCTGGACTCTTGTCTTAGGACTTCCCGCATATTTTTTTTAATATTCTTAAATTGATACAAAGCTTCATATCAGTATGAGAAAACAGTTCATTTTTTATCCAATTTGAGCCGATAATAAAGGTATGTTGAGATTTTTTTTACTGGCAGCCTCTACCCTGTTTTTGTCATGCTTTGCTCTCGGTCAGTCAAAACCGACGCCCGATCTATTTCCTGAAAACCTTCTTCAAATTTCCGCCACACAGGCTTTTTCTAAGTATGTCTTTGTTGTGGATAAATCCCTTAAAAAGCTCATGGTTTACGAGCGTGATGGCGAAAGTATTCGCAAAGTGGAAGAAATGGATGCCGATATCGGCAAAAATAGAGGACCTAAAGAAAAGCAAGATGATCGCGCCACTCCAGAAGGCATCTACTTTTTCCAAACTAAAAAAACTCCGCCTGAAATTCCTTTTAATGTTTATGGGAAAATGGCTTTCACCTTAGACTACCCCAATCTCTTTGACCGAAAAGATGGGAAAACAGGCTACGGTATTTGGCTTCACTCCGTACCGGACAATGTTCCCCTCACAAGAGGCTCTCGTGGTTGTGTTGTGGTTCGAAATGATAATATCACCAAGCTCGAAAAATACATTAGTCTCAAACAGACCCCCATCCTGATCTTTGATCACATCAAATATGTGACAATGGAAGAGCACAATAAAATCCGAGACGAGAAGGCTCGCTTTTTAAAAGAATGGGTTACGGCTTGGGAATCCAAGGACATGGACCGCTATCTCTCTTTTTATGATAAGTCCTTTACTGCACCTGGAGGATTTAACTTCAAATCATGGAAACGACATAAACAAAAGCTAAAGAATCTTTACAGCATGATTCAGGTCAAGCTCGCGCAACCCTTCCTCTTAGTTCATAATGATGAGATGATTATCAAAACTCTGCAGAAATATGTATCGGATCGCCACACAGACTACGGCATCAAGGTGATTTATGCCCGCCTCATTGACGGGCATTACAAAATCATTCGTGAAGAATGGACTCCCGCAAAAGAAACAGGAGAGTCTATCACCAGTACGAACAGTCAAGCTATGCGTGATAGCTCACTTTCACGCAACTAAGATTTAATTATATTTTTCGCGATCTTGCGAGTTATCTGGGCCCAGATTCACAAGATCTACCTTGTGACCAACGTCATCAAGAGACTGAAGGTGCTTATCTAGCTCTTCCTTCGTTAAGAGGTTCTTATTTAAGTTATATTCCGTTAAACGTTTGTCAAACTTAAGGTTCTTAAGAGCTTTATCCAATGACATATTTAACACTCCCCTCTTTTATTATCTTAGTTCCAATATTTAGGACCATTCTTATCATTATCTACAACAAGCTGCAAGTGACGTCCCTTCTTTCCTCCACCCGAGCCTTTACGAGGGGTGGGAGGTCGCCACCGACTGATCAAAATATAAAGATAGCCTGTAACCAGCCCCCCAAGGTGAGCCAAATAGGCTACTTCACTACCTGAGACCTGAGATGTGATCATATTGGCAAACTCAATGATTCCCATCAAAATCACAAAATAACGAGCCTTCATTGGGAATAGCATGAAAAAGTAAACAGTTCTGTCCCCAAAAAGCACCCCATAGGCCAGCATAATTCCAAATAAGGCCCCAGAGGCCCCAATCACAGGAATCATCATCTGATGGGCATTCCCAGTAAAGTAAGCATAGAGCATGGTGCCAACGCAGTAGATCAGGGCGGCCCCCACTCCTGTGAAAAAATAATAAATCAAGAATTTACGTGTTCCCCAGGCCTGCTCAACCTCACTCCCAAAGAACCAAAGCATCAACATATTAAACAAAATATGCGTCACCTGCATTGAGTGCAGAAACATATAAGTCACGGCCTGCCAAATTTGATAATCAAACAGGAATTGAGATGGAATCAGAGAAAGAGTCCGGGTAATCGGAAGTTTGAGCAAAGATTCCAATAGAATTTGAACCCCGAACCAAATCGCCACATTAATAATAATGAGCCACTTCACAGCAGGGGTCAGAGGCGCTACGGAAAAAGACATTTGTCGGTTCACGGTGCATTCTCCAAAAAGTAATCACGAAATTTTTTGTAGGTTTGCTCGAGGGTTTCCACGACTGCCTTCGTTTCTGCGATCAAAGGGAAAAAATTCAGATCCCCCTCCCACCGAGGAATTAGATGATAGTGAAGGTGATCCGGCAAGCCAGCCCCAGCAGCTCTCCCCTGATTCAAACCTATATTCACAGCGGAGGGACTATAAATACTTTCCGTTGCGGCTAAAGCCAACTTCAGCATCTGGTGCAAATCCTGATACTCAACCTCGGGCAATGAAAGAAGATGGCCCTGGTGAGACTGGGGCACAATTAAAATATGACCTGAGTTATAAGGAAACTTGTTCAGCAAAATCATGCTGTGGGTAGACTTATAAACACAGAGTGTTTCAAAATGAAGATCCTGACGAGCTGCCTCGCAAAACACACAACTGGAAGATTTCTTTTTATCACGTACGTATTGATAACGGTCTGGTCGAAAAAGTACCTTTTTAACAAGAGTCGCTGTCGTCGCAGAAGAAGCTTTCTTCACGGACTGCCCAGAAGACTTCTTTGAAGAAGTCTTCTGATTTTTCAACGAAGCTCGTGATACTTTCTTTTTACGCAAAGGATCCCCTTTCAACCATTCACTCAACTACTTCTATCTTCCTAAAACCAAACACCAGGCATCATGTAGACGGGTTGATTCATCAACTCAGCGCCTAACACTTTTTTAAGGGCTCTTTCAATCCAAATAGATGACGCCTCTGAGGGAAGGTTTCCATTTATAGTATCGCTGTCTTCCTTCTCTCCTAAATCCCAAAGCGATCGTTTCTTTTTAGGGATCTCAAAAATATCATAATGACCTTTTTTTAAACCTGCTAAGTCAGCCGCAAGAGCCATCGCCTGGTCTTCCGTTCCCACCTGATCCGCAAACCCAAGTTCTACAGCCTTAGCCCCAGTAAAAACACGTCCATCTGTGTAGGAATCTAATACTTCTTTTTTAATTTGAGGACGAGCTTCTGCCACCGTTCCCTTAAACTGTTGATAGACTTCATCAATCATACTTTGAAAGAGTTTTCTTTCATCTTCTCTCATGGGTCTGTACTCTGATCCGGAGTCTTTAAATTTTCCAGAAATAATAGAATATCGAGACACCTTCGCCCAGTCGTAAAGCTTTTGCAAATTTGCGAAGCTCATAATAACTCCAATGGAACCGACTAACGCTCCGGGAGCCACCACAATTTTATTACAGCCCAAAGAACTGTAATAGCCACCACTGGCCATCAAACCCGTGGTAAAACAGACTACCGGTTTTTTAAATTCATCGTGAGTTCTTTTAAGCTCCGCATAGATTTCTTGGGAAGGACCGACAGCACCGCCGGGTGAGTTCACCTCAACAAAGATAGCCTTAATTTTTGATTCTTCACGGTAGTCTTTTAGGTTTTCTAAGAATTGCTTCCCGTTGATAATCACTCCCTGCAAATCCAACTTCAAAATAGAGTTGGACGTAATCAAGGTAGG
>DAHVKR010000094.1 GCA_027320785.1 Bdellovibrionales bacterium | reverse complement strand
CTTTAATCACCCTCAAATTGTACAGCTTCATGATTTTGGTGAATTGAATGGGCAACCCTATATCTCGATGGAGTATATTGAGGGAAAAAGCCTTAAAGAAATTATTCATAAATTTTCGAGTAAAAATGAAAAAATACCTGTGGCTATGGCATTGAGTCTTGTGGCTCAGGGGGCAGCAGGTCTTCATTATGCGCACACTTTTGTAAACAAAATTACAGGTGAAGTTGTCAAAGCCATTCATCGTGATATCTCGCCACATAATTTAATATTATCTTACGAAGGAAATTTAAAAGTCATTGATTTTGGAATTGCTAAAGCGGCTAGTGGCGTACAGGAACCAACTCACGCAGGAACTATAAAAGGAAAAATTGCTTACCTTTCTCCTGAGCAAGTTACGGGACAGCCAGTCGATGCTCGTTCAGATGTTTTTGCATTGGGAATTGTAGCTTGGGAGCTGCTCACTCTACGGCGCCCCTTTCACAATGAAGGGGATAGTGATGCGACGATCTTAGCTAGAATAAATGATTGTGATGATCAGCTATTACCTCCTTCATTTTACAATCCAGATGTGCCCTATGAAGTCGAGAAAGTTATTTTAAAAGCTCTTCGGAAAGATCCAGAAGAAAGGTTTGCAACAGCTGGCGAATTTCAGGCCGCCCTACGAAAAGTCATGATGAAGTTATATCCAACTTATACTTATGCGGATTCGGGTAAAAAAATTAGATCCATGTTTGCTGAAGAGATTGAAAATGAAAGGGGCGAACTGCGCGATTTGAATTTACATGCTCAAAAGTCAATTGCCTCTTCGCGTGCAGCTGAAAGCACGGTTATTTTGGATAGTGTTCATTCGGGTCTCGCAACCAGCGTGGTAAATAATTTGCGATATGCGGTCCCTCAAAATACTCTCAATATGACAGACCCTGGAAATACGCTTAGCCAGGTCGACAGTCGTCTTATGAAGATCGAGAAGATGATGAAACAAAAATCATCAAGTCGGTATTATTTTTTTATTGCCTTCTATGTGATTTCTCTGCTTTTCATAAAAGCTGAGGATAAATATTCTTTTTTAAAGATTTTAGGCTTTAAAAATCCTGTTGCATCTCAATCAGTGCAGGCGCCGAAGGCTGTTCCCGTGCAACGCAGACAAGTTGCCTCGACACCTCATCACTCTGTTTCTGCGTATAGCTCTAAAAATCAAAAGAAAAAAACATATAAATATAAGAAAAAAAGATAGAACAACTACAGTTGAGCTAAAAGATTCTTTTCTAAGGCCTTCTTGAATTTCTCTATTGGTGGAATATGAGCTGACTGTTCTTCAACAGAGGTCATCACGCCGGATTGAAATCCACAAGGGTTAATACCTTTAAAAGCTTGTGGGTCGTTTGAAAAGTTAATAGCGGCTCCATGATAAGTTACCCACTTTTTAACAGCTATTCCAAGAGAAGCTATTTTACGATGACCAATCCAAACGCCTGTTTCATCAGCTTCGGAGTCACTCTTTTTTTGAAGACTACGACCTTGTGATTCAATTCCAAATTCCTTTAGAGTTTCAACAATTGCATTTTCGAATGTCCTCAGAAAGCCCACGATTTCTTTTTCTTTACGTCCATGGCGAGAAAATTTTAAGTTCAGGATTGGATAAACAACAATTTGTGAAGGGCCATGGTAAGTGGCGCGGCCACCTCTAGAAACTTCGATGGTGTCTCCGGTCCAATTCACAATATCATCAGGTTTTGTGGCTCGCCCTAATGTGACAACAGGGGGATGAGTGCAAAAAATAAGATAGCCCGGAGTGTTTTGCTCAGCGACCTCTTGAACAAGTGCCATTTGCCTTTCAAGAGCTGTTGAATAATCAACAAGCCCCCAGTCTTGAAAGACTAGAGGCTGATGAGGTTCTGTATTAGGGGTGTGCATTCTTTCCATTTGTTGAAAGGGGCCTTTGAATAATGTGTATAGCATGACCGAGAGTGGCTTCTGCTGCTTCCATCATCGTTTCTCCAAGAGTGGGATGAGGATGAATGGTAAGGGCTAGATCCTCTAATCGAGCTCCCATTTCAATCGCCAGTGCCGCTTCAGAAATCAGATTGGAAGCTTCTGGTCCCACAATGTGAACACCTAATAGAATATGGTTTTTCTTATCTGCAATCATTTTCACAAAGCCATCGGTTTCTTGCATCGAAACGGCTCGTCCATTGGCTGCAAAGGGAAATTTGGCAATGAGTAAATCGTTAAATCCTTTGGCTCGAGCTTCTGACTCCATCAAGCCAGCAGAGGCAATCTCAGGATCTGTAAAAACAACAGCGGGTACGGTTTTAACATCGTAAACACGATTTTGACCTTTAATCACTTCAGCTACTAAAACGCCCTCATGAGAGGCTTTGTGAGCCAGCATGGGCTGGCCGGCAATATCACCAATGGCAAAAATATGACGAATATTGGTTCTTCTTTGAGCATCCACTTTAACAAAGCCACGCTCATCCACTTGGATTCCTGCTGCCTTTAAGTTCATTTGATCGCCATTAGGTCGTCGACCAACAGTCACGATGATCTTATCTGCTTTTAAGACTTCTTCTTTACCATTCACTTCGATGGTCACATCATAACCATCTTTGGTTTTCTTTTGTCCCTTGGCTTTTGCATTTGTCAGGATCTTCACGCCGCTTTTATCAAGCTTACGAGAAACAACCTGAGCACATTCAGGGTCTACAACCCCACTGAGAAGGTTTCCTTGAGCTTCAACAACAGTGACTTCAGCACCGAATTTGCGAAGATAACTTGAAATTTCAAGGCCAATGTAACCTCCACCAATGGCGACCACTCTTTTAGGAACATGATCTAAAGCCAAAGCCCCGGTAGAAGATAAAATATCTTTTTCATCAAATTTAAATCCTGGAATTTCGATCGGACGTGAACCTGTAGCAACAATAAAGTTTTGGGCCTGAATCGTTTCGCCATTCACTGTGATTTCTTTTGAGTTTTTAAACTGAGCTTCACCTTTGATAACAGTGACTTGATTTCCTTTTAACAGTTGAGCCACGCCAGAACTCATTTTGCTTGAAACGGAGTTCTTCCACTCAAGAAGTTTTTTGAAATCAAGCTCGATGCCTTTTATATTAAAACCCATATTTTTAAATTCGTGATGGGCTTTATGCCAATGATGTCCAGCTGTGATCATGGCCTTTGATGGGATACAGCCCACATTCAGACAAACACCACCTAAAAACTCACGTTCGATGACGGCGGTTTTAAAACCCAATTGTGCTGCTCGAATGGCAGCCACATATCCACCCGGTCCTGCTCCAATTACAACTACATCAAAATTTTGCATGGGACACTCCTAGTGCATATCCAGCATCAGAACGCCGGGGTTTTGAATTCTATTAATGAAAGCCTTTAGGAAGCGTGCTGCCACAGCTCCATCAATAAGACGATGATCACATGTGATTGTGAAATTCATCACCTTACGAATACCTACTTTTCCATCCTCTTCTAGAATCAACTTGTCTGAAATTTTATACATGCCCAAGATCGCGACTTCAGGATGATTGATCACAGGCGTGGCGTAAGTTCCGCCCACGGATCCGATATTGGTAATCGTGATGGTAGCATTTTTCATTTCATCCAATTTAAGTTTTCCATCGCGGGCACGTTTGCTGAGATCCACGATATCTTTTGAAATATCCAAAATGGATTTATGATCGGCATCTTTGATAACGGGAACTAAAAGACCATTTGGAGTGTCAGCTGCAAAACCTAAGTTAAAATATTTTTTGTAGACGATTTCTCCGGCGGCATCATCAATGCTGGCATTGAACATCGGGAATTCACGGATGGTGGCGATCAGAGCTTTCATCACGAAAGGAAGATAAGTGACCTTTGTTCCAGCACTTTCAGCGGCCTCTTTAAGTGAAGAGCGGAAACCCACAAGTTGAGTCACATCCGCCTCATCCATCAATGTAAAGTGAGGAATGATTTGTTTGGCTCGTTGAAGGTTTTCAGCGATTTTTTTGCGCACGCCCACCAGAGGAACTCGTTCTTCAATGGCTCCGGCTGGAGATTGATAAGCCATACGAGGAATTTGAGGACTGCTGCTCGGTGTGTAAGTGGTATTCGTTGTAGAGGGGCCTGTTCCTTTGGATTTCATCACATCGTCACGAGTAACTCGGCCTGCAAGGCCCGATCCGGCAACACCATTTAAGTCTACACCAATTTCGCGGGCAAGGCGACGAGTTGAAGGAGTAGCGAGAACTTTAAAATCTGCTACGGGTGGATAGAGTACAGGGCCCGCTACAGTAGCACCAGCAGGTTGAGGCGCTGGAGCCGGAATAGTGCGCGCAGGAGTTGTGGGAGCAGGGGAAGATTTCGCTGGTGCAGGTGCTGTAACGGTCGCGCCTGAGCCAGAAAGTTTTAAAAGAACATTATCAACTTTAACCACATCGCCCGCTTTAAAAAGAAGCTCTGTTACAGTTCCAGCCTGAGTGGAAGGAACTTCGACAGTGGCTTTATCCGTCATAATTTCAGCAACAGCTTGATCGACTTTGACTGAGTCACCTGGTTTTACAAGCCATTTAACAAGTTCACCTTCTGTCACACCTTCACCTAATTCGGGAAGCTTTACGGATAAAGAAGAGCCTCCGCCCGAAGAAGGAGTTGGGGCAGGGGAAGATTTCGCAGGCGCAGGTGCTGCTGCAGCAGCAGGTTTAGAGCTTGTTGTGGCCGTCGCTCCAGCGCTCTCCAAAGTAAGGAGAACACTTTCCACTTTGATAATATCGCCCACTTTGTATTTAAGTTCTTTTACAACACCGGCGGCATGGGAAGGAACTTCCACAGTGGCTTTATCTGTCATCAGTTCGGCGATAGCTTGGTCGGGTTTAACAGCATCGCCTGGCTTCACAAGCCATTTAACAAGTTCACCTTCTGTAACGCCTTCACCTAATTCAGGAAGTTTCACCTCAGTTGCCATTATTTCACCTCAGTTGTTTGTAAATCATTTTGAATTGTATTCTGTTTTTTTTGTCTTTCAATGATACCTTTCATGAAGAACTCACCCGCACGGTAGGAGCTTCTTACGAGAGGACCCGACGCGACGTAAAGGAATCCCATATCTTCAGATATTTTTTGCCACTTTTTGAATTGATCGGGATGAATGTACTCAATCACTTTCAGATGTCGAGGCGTCGGTTGCAAGTACTGGCCGAATGTCACCACATCGCAATCCACAGCGCGAAGATCTTTTAAAGTTTGTAGAACTTCTTCTTCGCTTTCGCCTAGGCCCAGCATGATAGATGATTTTGTATATCGTGTCGGATCGTATTTTTTAACGCCTTCAAGGACATCCATGGATTGACGATATTTAGCGCGAGGATCGCGAACAGAAGGAGTAAGTCTTTCCACTGTTTCAATATTGTGCGCAAATACATCCGCTTTCGCATCGACGATGACGTTCACTAAGTCGAGCTAGCCGCGGTAATCGGGAGTGAGAATCTCAACAATCAAATCAGGTTTTAATTTTTTGATTGTGGAAACAGTTCGTGCAAAATGAGCAGCCCCCTGATCGGGAAGGTCATCTCGATCCACGCTGGTGATCACCACATATTCAAGATCCATCTGGGAAATCGAGTAGGCTACCTTTTCAGGCTCAAAGGGATCAATTTTACCTTTAGGGTTTCCAGTTTTAACATGGCAAAAACGGCAACCGCGTGTGCAAACTTCGCCCATCAACATAAAGGTGGCTGTTCCGCCGGACCAGCACTCGCCCATATTAGGGCACTTCGCTTCTTGGCAAACGGTGGCCAATTTTAGCTCACCCAGCATGTCTTTGATTTTCGAATAATTTTCTCCAGATGGGGCGCGAACTTTCAGCCATTCAGGTTTAGGTCCCTTGATGTCAGGATGTGCAGGCTTTGACATAAAATACTTCCTCAAAGACAATGGTTTTAATGGGTTTCGGTCTTGTAAAGC
>DAHVKR010000093.1 GCA_027320785.1 Bdellovibrionales bacterium | reverse complement strand
AAGACATCACCTCATCGGCTCTTAATTTGATGGAACTTAAGTCCGGGTGACCTTTTAAATAAAGCCGAACATATTGATGAGACCCTTTGATTTGCACAAATACACACTGAACAATTTCAATATTTAAGGACTTTATGAGCTCTTGAACAAATCGATGGGGTGTCACCGGCGCAATGGACTTATTGGATTGGGTCAGCGTTACTCCGGCCTCGAGAGGATTGATCAAGACACTTAATACAAAGGCTCCAGTGGAATCTTTTAAAATTAAAACAGGATGTTGAGGGTCAGGGTTCAACGAAATGCCATAAACCTCAAGACGAATCAGATCTTTCTGGTGAAAGACTTCTTCCTCTTCCGCATTTTGTGCAAACACCATCTCCGTCAAAGGCGTCGCCTGTGGCGGAAGGTTCTGGATATTGATTTGCATTACCTGCGGTTTATCTTTCATGATTCCAGTTGGCCTCTTAAAACATTGGGAAGAGCTCGTGTGATTTTCACCGGTACAGTTTGACCGACTAAATCTGCAGGCCCCTCGAAAAAAGTCACTTTATTCTGAGTACTTCGACCAGAAAGTTTATTTTCGCCTTCTACTTTTTCAACTAAGACTTTCAGAGTTTGGCCTTCGTACTTTTTGACCCACTCAAAAGAAAGTTTGTCATGAACATCAAAAAGTCGATTCAAACGCTCTGATTTGATATCTTCATCAATTTGTTCTTCAAAACGTGCGGCCTTGGTGAAAGGTCGAGGTGAGTATTTAAAAGCAAAAATGGTTTCATATCCCACTTCTTCCACCATACGGACTGTATCTTGAAATTCTTCTTCCGTCTCTCCAGGGAAACCTACAATGATGTCAGTCGAGAGAACCACATTGGGAATTGTCGCTTTGATCTGTTTGATTTTTTCTAGATACTCTTCTCGCGTATAGCCGCGGTTCATTTTTTCTAAGATACGAGAGTTACCACTTTGAAAAGGCAAATGAATGTACTCACAAATTTTATTTTGATGCTCGGCCATCACATCCATCAACTTCTGATTAAAATCTTTTGGATGAGATGTGGTGTAGCGAATTCTCTCGATCCCCGTTTCCATCGCCACTGTTTTCAATAAATCGGCAAAGTCGGCTCCACAGTCACTCGTATAAGAGTTCACATTTTGCCCCAAAAGCGTCACTTCTTTTACGCCTCTTTTAACCAAGCCATTCAGATCCATCAAAACATGCTTCATGGGACGAGACTTTTCACGACCTCGTGTAAAAGGCACCACACAGAAAGTACAGAAGTTATCACAACCCTTCGTAATATTCACAAAAGTCGAAACCCCTGGATTTCGAACAAGTGTATCTACATGGTAAGGCTCACGATGATGAAACTGAGCTGAGATCACTTTATCTTTTGAACTGCTTCTTCCGAGTAAAGTTTGTAATGTTTGAGGAAGCTCATCGATGGCATCTGTTCCAAAAACAAAATCGATCAAAGGTTGATTTTTGATCAGCTTTTCTTTTTCCTGCTGCCCGACACAGCCCCCCACACCAATTAAAAGATCCGGATTTTGTTTTTTAAGATCTCGGTAAGTTCCCACTTCCGAGTAAACCTTATGCACGGGTTTTTCTCGAACAGAACAAGAGTTAATAATAATCAGGCTTGCCTGATCGGGCTTTTCGACAGGCGTGAAATTTGACATTTCCAGAATGGAATACATGCGCTCGCTATCATTGACATTCATTTGGCATCCATAGGTGCTAATATAAACGCCCCGGCCTCCACCTATATCGTGGTGGAAAGATTTTGAAGAGTTCGAGGATGTTGGAGTCGAAGTTATTTCATTCATAGCTCGTAATTTCCCATTGTGTCATAGAGGGATTTTGGTTATAGGTTTCGATGATTTAACTGTCAATGAAAGGAAAGTCATGCAACCACGACTCAAATCCTCGAAAAAATGGACCTCTCTTCCTCAGGAAGTGACAGAACAAATTCAGGAAGTTTTTAAGCAAAATTTTCAAAAAGACCTGGGAAAAGCTCAGGTTGTAGTGGAAGGAAGACTTTACCTTGAGGAGATAGTGCTTCGCGTCGGCTACTTAGAGCCCGGCCACCTCGCACAGAATAATTTTGAGGTCTCCATTGATTACAGTCCCGAAAGTGAAAACGCGGCCTTGGAAACGCTTCACTTGTGTGTCGATGTGGCGGCTTCTCTCATGATGGAATATTTCGAAAATGATCGTGAGTTGGATCTGCCTGAAAAATGGGCCGAATTCCCCTTCGATAACCATAAAGTATGGCTTCAATTTTCCACTGTGAATTCAGACCTGGAAAAACAAGCCAATGAACTTTTGGGTGAAGAAACAGACGCCCTTTTGCAAGGAGACTTCGAGGTCGAATTTGAGATTGACGCTGAGTCATCAGAAGATGACGACGGCGAGGGTTCTTCTGGAAACGGGACTCTTCACTAAGGGCTTACAAAAAGAGAGGCCTTACAGCCTCTCTTTTATTCCTAGTATTCATCATCATCCATGGAAGCACTGGTATCTGAGATACCTCGAACCTCATCAATAAAGGTCTGTGCATCTTCTTCGAATTCATTCTCACCGGCAGACTCATCGATTTCAAGTTCTGCAATAGCAGCCATAAAATCTTTCGCTGTTCTGAGATCTTTTCGAAGCATTTCAAGGAACTTATCTGGGTAACGTGAAGTCAAATCTTCAACGTATTTTTCAAGTTTACCATCCTGGAGGATTTCTTTTCGAATTTGAATCTTCTTCCAGTATAAAAGGTAGTGATAGCGGCAATAGCCATCTACCATCGCAATTTGGTCACAGTCTTTAGCCCGACAGTAACGATTACCCTCTGCATCGGTGAGGATAATATCCTCTTCGCTTTCTGGCGTAACCGCGAGCACAGAACCTTCGACTTCGACCGAATCACTACCGTCATCAGAGTCTAAATCTTCCGCCTCTTCTTCTTCAGAAAGATCTAACTCCTCTTCATATTCAAGAAGTTCTTCGCTTTCTGTTCCATCTCCATCATCATCAAAAATATCCAACTCTTCTTTTTTAGAACGGGAATCTTTGGATGGCTTTCCTGAGGCTTTACTCTCTTTTTTTCCCACTTTCGCAGGCTTTGCCACGGGGGGTGTAGACCCTCGAGTCTTCACTTTTGCCGCAGTAGGTTGAGATTTTGCTGTGGCGGACTTCTTTGAAGCTTTCGCTACAGGAGCTCCTGCTTTAGGCTTTTTCTCTTTAGATTTCAAGACCTTAGCCTTTTTTACAGGGACTTTTTTTGCTGTCTTTTTTTGTTTTGCTTTCGCTTTTGCCATATCACTTCACGGTTGATCTATTTCGAAATAAGAGTCAACTGGTTTTCTTCAAGTTTTGGACTCACCATGAATTGACTCGGAAACCGAGTAAGTTCAAATTTTTGACTTTGAAGTCTTCGGATATACCTGAATAAAGAAATGTAAATAAACGTAAGGAGAACCCATGGAAAAAGTCGTGATTGTGGCCAGTACTCGAACCCCTGTTGGAGCCTTTCAAGGAGCTCTTTCAAGCCTCCCCAGCCCTCGCCTCGGAGCTATGGCTATTCAAGATGCTATCCAAAAAGCCGGAATATCAGCCGATGCTATTGAAGAATGTATTATGGGAAATGTTCTAACAGCCGGAACCGGTCAGGCCCCTGCTCGTCAGGCGGCTCTCTATGCAGGCCTTAAAAACTCAGTCCCATGTATGACAATCAACAAAGTTTGTGGCTCTGGTTTAAAAGCCGTCATGCTTGCCGCCGACTCGATCCGTCTCGGACATTCTTCTGTTGTTGTTGCCGGTGGACAGGAGAACATGACACTCGCTCCCCACCTTCTTGAAAAATCTCGTGCTGGATACCGCATGGGTCACGTTCAAATGATAGACTCCATGATTAAAGATGGACTTTGGGATCCTTATAATAATTGGCATATGGGAAATGCTTCTGAACTTTGTGCTAAGGAATATCACTTCACCCGAGAAGCTCAGGATGAATTTGCCATCAACTCTTATAAAAAAGCTCAAAAAGCTCAAGAGGCTGGTTACTTCAAAAACGAAATCACGTCTGTTACCATTGAAGGTAAGCAGACAACTGTTGTAGATCAAGACGAGGAACCGACTAAGGCTCGTTTTGATAAAATTTCATCTCTCAAGCCCGCTTTTGATAAGGACGGAACCATCACAGCTGCGAACGCTTCCAAAATTAATGATGGTGGCGCAGCTCATATTCTCATGAGCGAATCCAAAGCCAAAGCTTTAGGACTTAAACCCTTAGCTTATGTCGTAGCTCAAGGAACCTTTGCTCAAGATCCAAAATGGTTTACTACAGCTCCTGTTGGTGCCATGAAAAAAGCATTACAATCTGCTCAGCTCGAAGCTAAGGATATCGATCTTTGGGAAATCAATGAGGCCTTTGCCAATGTAACTATGGCCGCCGCAAAAGACCTGAGTATCCCTTTTGAAAAAATCAATATTCACGGGGGAGCCATTGCCATCGGCCATCCAATTGGAGCCTCAGGAGCTCGTATCCTTGCGACTCTTGTTCACGCTCTTCATACCCATAACAAAAAACGTGGCGTTGCCAGCCTTTGTATTGGTGGCGGCGAAGCTGTGGCTGTTGTATTGGAAAAAGCTTAGCCAAAAGGAATCTATAATATGAGTCAAAAAGTTTATGCAGATGCCAAATCTGCCCTTCAAGGCGTTCAAGACAATATGACATACATTGTGGGAGGTTTTGGACTCTGTGGAATTCCCGAAAACTGCATTCAGGCTCTCAAAGAATCCGGAGTTAAAAATATCACCTGCGTTTCAAATAATGCAGGCGTAGATGATTTTGGACTGGGTCTTTTGCTTCAAACCCGCCAAATTAAAAAAATGATTAGTTCGTACGTTGGCGAAAATGCAACATTCGAAAAACAATTTATGAATGGTGAGCTCGAAGTAGAACTTTGCCCTCAAGGAACTCTAGCGGAAAGAATTAGAGCCGGTGGGGCTGGAATTCCCGGTTTCTATACTCCTACAGGTGTCGGAACAAAGGTCGCCGAAGGCAAAGAAGTAAAAGTTTTCGAGGGCCGTGAATATATTCTTGAAAGAGGTATCACCGGAGACTTTGCATTCGTAAAAGCGTGGAAGGGTGATAAGTTTGGCAACCTCATTTTTAGAAAAACAGCTCGCAATTTCAACCCTATGATTGCAACAGCAGGTAAAATAACAGTCGCTGAAGTCGAAGAGCTTGTTGAAATTGGAGAATTAGACCCCGATCAAATTCACACACCCGGTATTTTTGTCCAAAGAATCTTCAAAGGACAGAACTATCAAAAACGAATTGAACAAAAAACTGTGAGAAAGGGGTAACGTATGCCACTGACTCGAGAGCAATTGGCTCAAAGAATCTCAGAAGAAATTGAAGATGGATTTGTTGTAAATTTAGGGATTGGGATCCCGACCTTGGTAGCCAACTACATCCCCCCCAACAAGTTTGTCATGCTTCAAAGCGAGAATGGTCTTTTAGGTATTGGCCCCTTCCCTCTTGAAAAGGATGTCGATCCTGACTTGATCAATGCCGGTAAACAGACTGTTACAACCATCCCAGGATCTTCCTTTTTCTCAAGCGCGGATAGCTTTGCTATGATACGTGGTGGACATGTCGATCTGACCGTTCTAGGCGCTATGGAAGTGGACCAAAACGGAGATATCGCTAATTGGATGATTCCTGGCAAAATGATCAAGGGCATGGGCGGCGCCATGGACCTTGTTGCTGGAGCTAGACGCGTCATTGTAGCCATGCAACATGCTGATAAAGCCGGGAACTCCAAACTTCGCAAAAAATGTACACTTCCTTTAACAGGAAAAAAATGTGTTGATCGAATTGTCAGTGATTTTGGTGTGATCGATGTCACACCTCAAGGATTTCTTCTCAAAGAATATTCACCTGATATGACTCCCGAGCAAATCGTGAAGGCCACAGAAGGATCCATGAAAATTGATCCTGAATGTAAACCGATAAA
>DAHVKR010000092.1 GCA_027320785.1 Bdellovibrionales bacterium | reverse complement strand
TCTACTTCCTAAAAACTCTTTTGAAATTCAAATGCTTTACGGAATGGCCGAGCCCATCAAAAAAACTTTTGTTGAAATGGGCTACAGGCTTCGCGAATACGCTCCTGTTGGAGAGCTTCTCCCCGGCATGGCATATTTAGTCAGACGCTTACTCGAAAATACATCCAACGAATCTTGGTTACGCGGAAAATTTGCAGAAGGAAAATCTTTGGAAGATCTTTTGGCTGACCCTGCCTTGAAGGTTCCACCGACTCGCCCTGCTCTTTACCCACCTCGAAGTTTCAACAATGAACCTCTCGTGGATTATGCGATCGAGTCCGACCGTTTGAAGATGCAAAATGCTGTTAAGAACTTTCAATTGGATCAAAAGGTGGCTCCTGTCATTGATGGCCAGATCGTCACAGGGGGTGAGGTTGTTTCCCGTGTGAATCCTTCGCAAACCTCTGAAACAGTTGCCCATGTGACCTATGCAACAGTTGATCAGGCTGAGAAAGCTGTTCAGTCCTCTCATACTTTTTGGAAAGAATGGAAAAAAGTCCCTGTCGCAACACGAGCTCATTATTTAGAAAAAGTGGCCGACTTGATGGCAGCACGAAAATTTGAGTTAGCGGCCACTCAAGTTTTTGAAGTGGGCAAACCTTGGGCGGAAGCAGATGCCGATATCGCAGAGGCGATTGATTTTTGCCGATACTATGCCGCACACGCAAGGGAACTTTTCAAACCTCAAAAAGTAGGAGGAATCCCGGGCGAAACCAGTGATTATGTGTATCGCTCTCGCGGCGTCACGGCTGTTATTTCTCCTTGGAATTTTCCGCTTGCTATTCTCACAGGCCAAGTCACATCAGCTCTGGTCACAGGTAACACTGTGATTATGAAGCCTGCCGAACAAAGCTCTCTTGTCGCTCAAGGGCTTTACCAAATTTTACGTGAGGCAGGAGTTCCCAGTCAGGCTGTTCAGTTTCTTCCAGGACTTGGTGAGGTTGTAGGGTCTCATCTTGTTAATCACCCTCTTGTTAGCAATATTGCCTTCACCGGCTCTAAAGCTGTTGGTCTACTGATCCTCAACCAAGCCAACCAAGTGAAGCCCGGTCAACAGCATGTTAAAAGATGCATCATTGAAATGGGCGGAAAAAATGCTGTGATCATAGATAATGATGCGGATCTGGATGAAGCTGTTGATGGAGTTCTCTACAGCGCCTTCGGCTTTTCAGGCCAAAAATGTTCAGCGGCCTCTCGCTGTATTATTCTAGAAAATGTCTACGATCGTTTTAAAGAACGACTTCTTGAAGCCACAAAATCCATTGTGATCGCACCCTCGCAAGATCCCCAAGCTTACTTGGGACCTGTTGTGGATGAAGAGGCCTATAACCGCCTGATGACAGAAGTCCATAAAGCTGAAAAATCTGGGATTGTTCTCTACAAGTCTCCCGTTCCGAGCAATGGTTACTTCGTCCCATTGACTATTCTGGAAAATGTAAAGCCCACAGATTATGCTGCACAGACTGAATTCTTTGGGCCTATTTTAGCGCTCATTAAGGTAGAGGATTTAGATGAAGCTATCGAAGTTGCAAACTCCACTGACTATGCTTTAACTGGAGGCCTCTTCTCAAGAAGCCCTGAAAACATAGCCATTGTGAAAGAAGAAATGGATTGCGGAAATCTCTATATCAATCGAGGGATTACGGGAGCTCTTGTGGATCGTCATCCTTTCGGTGGTTTTAAGATGTCTGGAGTGGGAAGCAAAACAGGTGGACCTGATTACCTCAGACAATTTGTTGAGCCTGTTTGCCTAACTGAGAATACTCTTCGACGTGGTTTTGCTCCTGCCGAGTAATCGTTGTTAAAACTCAATAAAGATTTAAAAATCTTAGGCGCGGACTCGGGTCGCGCCATATTTATAGGCCAAACCCAAAGTTAAGCCCGCAAAGGCTCCCCCTAGGTGAGCACTGTGGGCAACACCCCCACCCCACCCCGGAGGGTTCGAAATGACTTCTGTAATATCATTCAATAAAAAGAGGGAGATAATCCAAAGAGGACTCAGAAAGATACGCCCATAAAATCCTGGAAGAGGACTAAAAAAATAAAAATACTCGATATTTCTCTTCAACGAACCGGCTGCTACAAATCCCATCAAGGCTGTCACGGAGGCACTGGCTCCGATCATGGGAATAAGACCCGAGTGATCAATTAGCATAAAAAATAGTCCACCAACAAAACCACCCAGTAGATAAATCACACCCAACATAAAGCCGCCAACCATTTTCTCGACTATCGCTGAAAAGAAAATCATCAAAAACATATTGGAAAAGAGATGAAAACTATTCTGATGAGAAAACTGATAGGTCACCCAAGTCCAAGGTTGATTTTTAACTTGTGAGAGTCCAAAAATTCCAATGGCTTTCGATTGTTGATTTTTAAAGATCAAATCAAAATTATGTTTCCACTCTGTAAAGCCGACTGGATCTACTTTGGATTTCCATTGATCTAAAGCCTTCACAAAACCTGCGTCTCGAATAGCTTCAGCTCCAAGCGCTTGCAACTCAAGACTCTGATGTCCCAGCTGCGCCTCCTGGCTCCACTCTAAATAGTAGTGTCCCGCATTTTCAATAAAATCAGAGGTCATATCGGCCCCAGGAGGGGGCGGTGCTGAAAAAAGAATAAAGTAAAAAAAAACATTCAGAAAAAGAAGAGCGAGGGTCCACGGATAATCATCCAAAATTTCTGTCCAGCGACTTATCTTAGGTGCCGGGACTATCATGGTTTACTTCTTTCCAGAACATACTGCTGTAGAGCTTTTGATTCCTCTGCGCTCGCTGGCGCACGTCTTGATTTCAACTGATCTTCGCGAACAGCCCAAAACAAACTAACATCCCAAATCTTCAAGGCATCACTTAATGAGTCTGAAACAGCCACTTGAGATTTCAGTTGATTATAGAGCTTGATCGCACTTCCGTAGTGAGCCGTTTTAGTCAACTCGCGCATGATGAAAACTTTCGTTGTCAGGAAATCAGCATGTCCCCATTTCTGCGCAAAGGCTTGAACAGATTGTTGATTAGGTGTCAGCTCGTATTTTGAAAGAGCACAAAGAGATGTGGTCTGTTGAGATGGGGCCCACTGACATATCTGTTGAACAAGTGCTTTTTTTACATCTGGATCTTTTTCTGCATTCAGCTTGAAAAAATAAGACAATGTCTTTTCCCAAGTCCTTCCCGAGCTCCAAACACGCTTCTCAATTTCATTTTGAGTTTCATCTGAAAAATCTTTTTTCAAAAGAGCCTCTGCAACCATGCTATCCATGGATTGATCGGCACCATTATCCGACACAAAAACTAAATCATCATAATTTTCAACAAATGAGAACATAGTCATCAAAACCATAAAAACACCTAAAATCATGATGACTCTGGTAATAGGAACATTAAACTTAAGACTCTCAAACGGAGACTTTCTTTTAAGATCTGCCACATAGGTATCGGACACCCGATCATGCCAGGCCCGTCGCTGTGGATGGGTGATAATCTCAAGAAAAGGAAGACCTAAAAAAACCCATGATAAAAGTGAGAATGTCGATCTCAAAAGGCATTGATTCCAAGTTAGGTTTCCATTAATCGATCGTACCCGCGTATGAGTCATCAACCCACCGGGAGTTGCCTTCAAAAAATAAAGAAAGAATGTTTGCAACAGAACATAAGAAAGGATCCAGAGAAAAACGATCTGATACCATAAAGGAGAATCAAATCCCTGCAGATAATCTATTCGGGCTTCGTGTATGTGATACGCAGGAATAAATGTCGCGATGGGTACCATCAATAGAAGATCAAAAAGACCTGTCAGAAATCGATCCAAAACATGGGCAGGTTTTATTTGTTCTTGTTGAGTCGGCATAGGAGCCGAGAGATCAGGAAATACCATGACCTCTTGTCGGCTTTGACTCAGAATCTACTGAGTCAAGATTTGCAGTTTTCGTACAGTTTGCAAATCATCTAGACCAAAGATGGCTTGGCCTACGACTTGGCCTTTTTTATTGATGAGTTTATAAGTTTCTTGATGAGTATCAGTCATTTTCTGGTTGTCTAATTCTACATGGTCAAAAGAAACAGACCACACCGACTTGTAAGCCTCTAAAAACTCTTCACGATTTTTCAATTCAATCGGCTTTTTCATCTCGAGAGAAGCTATGTGCCTTCCCACACGCCCTACTTTAACATCACCCTGCAAAACACCAAAAAGAAGCTTATCAAGCTGACTGGGCTCTTCTCCAGAATAGCCTTGTTTTGCATTTTCTTTTTTGAGAGTGTCCGCCCAGCTATGTTCCCACTTAATTTGCTTTTCCATATCAGCCGCAGGTACACTGGCGACTGAACGATTGGCAGTGTTTTTTTGAGCAGCATACTGAATCCACTCATTTAAAGAGAGAGACACAACCAGAACAGATAAAAGCGATAAAGGAAGAACAGCCTTTTTTTGAAAAGACTTTTGTAAAATTCTTGCCCGAATCGACTTTTCTTTTGGAAATTCCAGAATTTTAGCCACTTGATGAATCCCCCTTCATCTTTTTTTTATTATAAACCAATATTCTTCATATGCGAGACTGGGGCCAGGTCTAGAATTAATAAAGTAAATTATAGCGTGTCTTTTTGATAAAGGGCTGGACAGATGTCGATAGATTTTTTGACGTTTTAAAATGAGACGTCTCAACATAAAACACTTAAAACGACAAATCGGTCCTTTGATGGAACCGATTCATCGGATAACGCTCGATCCACTGGTAAGTGAAAGGTGATCTTCACTTACCTCTAAACATTAAGCTGCCATTGATTTTTTCTTACGAGCCACAGAGGGGTCAATTTGGTATTGCTTTACTTTTCTGTAAAGTGTCGCGCGACCAATACCAAGTGCTTTCGCCGCTTCTGTTAAGTTGCCTTTGTATTGAAGGATGGCATTTTCGATAGCTTGAGCTTCGAGATGATCCATTTTTTGAACTTGCTGATTTTCCCCTGGTGTTGGGAATGCTAAAACCTGCCCTGAAGAAGTCGAACTTGTACTATTCATTCCCCCCGCAAGAGATGGAACACCTTGAATCAATTGTTGTCGGAAAAAAGGACTATCAAGACCTACTTTCCACTGCTCAGGTGAGAATGTTTGAACCGTGCAGTCTTGGTCTTCAAACTGCTTCTTATTTTGGTCAACAAAGTCATGATTATTGCTCACCATGATGACGATTGAACGCGACATGTATCCTCCTCAAGACAGGGCCCCTTGGCGCTGTGAAATGTGTCAATTCGACTCGTAATCGAGACATTTATCTCTTCGGCGCTCCATTGTGAGACTAAAGGGGCTTTAAAAAAATTAGACCAAGGCCATGAGACTTGGACCTTGGTCTATACTTGAGAATCCTTTTAATCGGTTCTGAGAAAAGAAAAAGTCGTTTAGCGACGACCTGACTTAATTTTAAGCTGTAATTTAGAAATAAGGTGGACTGCCATTTTTTCCTGAACCTTGCACATTTTCAGCTCGTCACGACGGTAAGAGCGCTGAGAAGGTGTCAGGGTGCCTGTTTCCAATTCCATTTCATAATCCATCTTGGAAGAGCGAATCCCTTCAAGCTCTTTAGTTTGTTGCTTAAAAAGCTTCGTTACACCTGACAAAGGAGCGACTTCGATCCACTCTTCTTTACCACGGTACCAGCTCACCATTCGCAAGAAACGAGCTTTGTTCTTGGCCAAAGTAAACTTAGGAAACTGCTGATCAGGTAGCTCTAATATATTGTTGATTTCATCAAGACTGGCCATATCGTCTTCTTCATCAGTCAAAGAGAGGCTCTGCATTTCTTTCTCCAGAGCTTCCATTTCTTGAGCTTCCTCTTCTGAACTCAAGTCAAACTGAGAGCGGGGTTTTGAATCCATCTTCTCGTCAGAGTCTGATGTCTCGTCCATATTGTCAGTATCCTCCAAGGATTCCATCGATTGATCATGAGTTGGCTTCATAGTTGGTACATTTGCGTTCATATTTGACATTATTTTCCCCCGTAGAAGGCATCTATATACCGCATAAAGGGGTCATGACACAAGAT
>DAHVKR010000091.1 GCA_027320785.1 Bdellovibrionales bacterium | reverse complement strand
AAGATTCGCCGACACAACGAAGAAGTTTCCGGGATAAATCCTCTTGCCCCCTCACGTCGTCATAAACAATACCTTTAAAGGGATCATAGAAAAGAGCATTGATCGTAAAATCTCGTCTTTTCGCATCCTCTACGCGGTTGGTAAAAACAACCCCTTCAGGTCTTCGCCCATCTCGATACTCAAGATCATGACGGTAGGTCGCCACTTCGATGGAATGCCCCTCTTGAATCACTCGAATCACGCCAAAAGCTTTCCCCACGGCTACTGTTTGCGGAAAAAGCTTCTCAACCTGATCGGGCAATGCACTGGTGGCAATATCCAGATCACCTGGCTGACGGTGAATAAGAAGATCCCGAACGGCCCCGCCCGCTAATAAAGCTTCAAAGCCTTTTTTTTGAAGGGTTTGCAAAATAAAAGAGGCCGCTGACCATTGAGGATGATTTTGGAGCTCAGGAAAAGATCTTTGAATGGAGTCAGACTTGTTTTCATTCACAATTCGACTATAACACAGAGCTATGGACCCCTGGGAATCAAAAATTCAATCCTACTGCGAGAAAATCGGAGCCAGCCACGGAGGCGTTAGCTCTTTATCTCGGCCTCTCACTTGGGAGTTTTATCAGTCGTGGCTTGAAAAAGGATACGCAGGTGAAATGACCTACCTTCATCAGCATGCCGAGATTAAAGAAAATCCTCAAATATGGAAGCCCGCTTTTCGCTCGGCCCTTCTTTTTGCTTTTCCCTATGTACCTCATCCCCAGCCTCAACCCGCTCTTTCTGCAAATCGAACAGCTCTTTACGCTCAAGGTATGGACTACCACTTCTGGATTCCCGCTCAACTTCGAAAAATTATTGAGATTCTTCAACTTGAATATCCCAACGAATCCTTTGAAACCCACACAGACTCAAGCCCTCTTTTAGAAAGAGATCTCGGCCAACGAGCCGCTCTCGGATGGTTTGGAAAAAACACCTGTTTGATTCATCCTAAAAAAGGAAGTCTTTTTCTGATAGGTGAAATTCTGACTTCCTTAGAGTTTCAAGTTTCCTCATCTCCACTTCCCGATTTTTGTGGAAAATGTCAGAAATGTTTAGAAGCCTGTCCCACTCAGGCTCTCGAAAAGCCTCATGTTTTAAATGCTACAAAATGCATTTCTTACTTAACCATCGAGTCAAAAGATATCCCTCCCCCTGAATTACGTTCCTCCATGGGGGATTGGCTCTTCGGTTGTGATATTTGTCAAACCGTATGCCCTTGGAATCAGAAAATCTTCAAAACTCAACTGGAAGTTTCTCCGCAAAGAAAGCTCTCCGCCAGTCAACAAAGTGAACTCGTCGAAGAGCTTCGTTGGATTTTGACAAGCTCACATAATCAAATTCTGAAAAAAGTAAAGGGGACACCTTACTACCGCGCCGGAGCTAAGGGACTGAAACGAAACGCACTTATTGTCATCGGAAATCGAAAGCTTCATGAACTTCAATCTGAGGTCGAATCCATTTTAGAGAATCCTGATCTGGGTGAACTCGCCCAATGGGCTTTGCATCAGTTTAGCTCAAACCCAACTTAGCCAAGAGCTCATCAATTTCATTTTGCTGCAGTTTTTCGCCACCACTTCTCTTCTTTTCTAATTCATCATACTGAAAGGATATCCACTTTAATCTTTCGAGGAAAGTTGTGGAAAATTTCTTCTTCAGCTCCGTAGCTGTTTTATCCATCTCACTAAAAAGATCTTTCGTCATCTCGACAGCATCCAGCAAAAGAGCCACGACCACATTATACAATTGATCATTGTTTTGGATTTGCGCCCCTTGATACCCAACCGACTTACAAATAGCACAATAGTCTCCAATAAGATGTAAGGGATGCTCATTTGAAACCAAGAGAGCTAAGCTTTTCGCTCCTCCCATCACACGGTCGATTCGATTTGCAAAATCAGACAGTTTCCCGACCTCTGACGGGTCTTCTTCAATGGATTCGAGAAGATCTAGGCATTCATCAATAAGAATCAGTGACTCTTTCGTAAAATCATCTAAAATTGTTTTGTCGATTCCTTGTTCTGTCATGATCACCTCTGGTGTAGATTAATGAAAGATTGGGGCGAGGGCAATAGGGATGCCCATTTAAAATAACAGGATGAATGAGAGAGGAAAATGGAGTTTGTTTCGATTCGTGTTAGCACTCTAAGAGGCGATCAAAAAATCGATTTTGATGCCTATGTTAAAATTAATGATAAAATGATTCTCTACCTTCGTCGCGGAGACTCCTTTGAAGGGAACCGTCTGGTTCGCCTCAAAGAGAAAAAACTCAAAAAGATGTTTATCCAGCCCCAGGATGAAGGTCACTACCGTGAATATATGCAAAAAAATATCGAAATGGCCTATGATAATAACTCCGGCAAGGATATTCAAACACGAGCGGATATTATTCAAGGTCAACAGCAATCCAATATTGAAGAAGTTTTCGAAAACCCTGAGCAGGCCGAGGCATATCTCAGCGCGAAAGATGCGGCTGGAAAATATGTTCAATTTCTAGTCTCTAATGCTAAAGGTTTGAATGCCGTCATGAATATTCCCAATACAGACAAAAGCATTTCTCACCATGGTGTTTCAGTTGCAACTCTCAGTGTGGCACTCGCTCAAAAATTAGAAATTTCGGATTCAAAGCAAATTCAGCTTCTTTCACTTGGGGCATTCCTCCACGATTATGGTCATTTTGAGTCGGGGCTTTATCCTCGGAAAAAAACCTCTGAAATGACTCCTGACGAGTTAACTCTCTATCGCTCACACGCCCAAGAAGGTGCTCGACGTGTTCAAGATAAAAAACATTTTGATCAGCTGGTCCTTCGCATTATCAATGAGCATGAAGAGTGCGCAGATGGCAGTGGCTACCCCCGTGCTTTAAAAGAAAATCAAATAGACCCCAATAGTATGATCGTCAGTGCTTGCAATGCTCTCGACCGCATGATGACATTCGAAGGGGTTCCTCAGACAGAGGCCGTAAAAAATATGATGATTCAATACGTGGGAAAATACCCACTGGATCATATTCAAAAATTAACCGAAGTGATGAAATCACTCGAGGCAACAACCTAAACAAGTAAGGAGTGAAGATGTCCACTTCCCATCACCCCTTTTACATGGCCGAATTGGTTTGGCCCCAAGTCGAAAAATATCTTCAGTCACGACAGGACGTGATCGTACCTGTCGGGTCCACAGAACAACATGGTCCCACGGGTTTGCTTGGAATTGACTTCCTAAGCTCCTTTAAAATTGCTTTGGAAGTGGGAGCCCAAACTCAAACACTTGTTTCTCCCCCGCTTCCATTCGGCATGGCTCTTCATCATATGGCTTTTCCTGGCACTATTTCTTTAACTCCTGTGACGTATATCCAAGTTCTTAACGAAATCTTTCGAAGCCTCACTCAGCACGGTTTTAAAAAAATTTGGGTGATCAATGGTCACGGTGGAAATATTGCTCCCCTGACAACAGCCTTCTGTGAATTTCTGGATCGAGATCAAAAAACAGAATTTCAATTGATTAACTGGTGGCATCTACCAGAGGTCACAGAGTACGAACAAAAAGTTTTTGGTGACCTCAATGGATTCCACGCCACATGTGGAGAGGTCTCTCTCACTCAGTATACTCATACCGCGGCCTATCAACAAATTCCCAAGCTTGATTTGAAAGAGGCCGGTCCTGCCAAAACTCGTTGGCCCCTTTCTCCAATAGAGTTTCGCCAACATTTTCCTGATGGTCGAATGGGGTCACAGCCGAATTTAGCTTCTCCTGAACATGGAAAAATTATTTTTGATAAGGCTGTGCAAGCCATTACTCGAAAGATGACAGCATGAGTTTTAAGAATATTCACACTCAAGACTATCAATTTCATGCAAACCCCGAAGATCCTCGCGTTGTCACGCGCCTGATCCTTGACGAAAAAGACGCTGATGTCATTCTCACAGGCTATCCGGACGATGAAGGTATCAAACTCAATGGAGGAAGAGCGGGAGCTAGCCTGGCCCCCCACGAAGTGCGTAAGGCCCTTTATCGTATGGCTGTGGGCTCCCTTCCCGAAAGTACTCTTTACGATGCCGGCAATGTCAGCACAGAATTAGATCTGTCAGATCGCCATCATACGGCTCTCTTACAAAATGAAAAATCCTATCGAGCTGGAAAATTTGTCATCTCCATTGGCGGTGGTCATGACTACGGTTATCCCGATGCCCAAGCCTTTGTATCAAGTTTTCAAAATTCAAAACTCAAACCCGTTGTTATTAATTTTGATGCTCATCTGGATGTTCGCCCCTTAGATCAGGGACTCTCCAGTGGGACACCTTTTTATCGACTTTTATCTGAAAAACCACGTCGCTTTGATTTCTTTGAAGTGGGCATTCAAGAACAGTGCAACTCTACTTATCATCGTGAGTGGTGTTTGAAGCAAGGCGGTAAAATCATCGATCTTCACGAGATTTCCAAAAAAGGACTTCTTTCGTCTCTCAAACCGAAGCTTCAAAAATATAAAAAAAATCCCTGTTTTTTGAGCATCGATATTGATGCTTTCAGCAGTGCCTTTGCGCCGGGCTGCTCTCAAAGTTGGCCCACAGGTCTTCTACCTGAAGATTTTCTACTCACTCTTGACTTCCTGTTTCAGAAAATGAACGTCTGTGGTATCGGTATTTACGAAGTCAGTCCCCCTCTCGATGTTCAACCATTGACTTCTCGTCTGGCGGCCCTCATTCTTTATCGTTGTTTGCATAACTTTAAACGACGAGGGCAATCTCATGAAAAACCCAAGAGGATTCGGAAGCGATAATCACAGCGGGGCCCACCCCCTCATCTTGGAAGCTCTGGCTTCTGTAAATGAGGGCCATGCCCCTAGCTACGGAACCGATGAAATTTCTGTCGAGGCTCACGGCCTTTTCAAACAAAAATTCGGCGCTCAAACTCAGGTTCAATTTGTGTTTAATGGCACAGCCGCTAATGTCATGTGTCTTCGATTAGCATGTGATAGTTTTCACTCTGTTCTCTGTGCGGATATTTCTCACCTCAACGTCGATGAATGTGCTGCCCCTGAAATTCTAGGACATTGCAAATTGATTCCTCTCAAGACCCTCAATGGAAAAATCACAATTGAAGAGGCCCGTAAGGCTCTTGTTCGAAAGGGAGATCAACATTATGCACAGCCACGCATGCTCTCCATCACTCAGCCCACAGAATTAGGCACTGTTTACACTTATGAAGAAATGAGAAATTTGATCAGTTGGGCTAAATCAGAAGGCCTTCTTGTTCATATCGATGGCGCGCGCTTTGCCAATGCGACCCTGCTTCTTGGAAAAACCTTTAAGGAGCTGAGCACCGACCTCGGCGTAGATCTCATTTCCTTTGGGGGCACCAAGAATGGACTCGTCTTCGGAGAAGCGGTGGTTATTCTCAATCCGGATCTCAAAAGAAGAGCTCCTTATATCCGAAAACAGCTGGGTCAACTCCCCTCTAAAAGTCGTTTTGTGGCCGCACAGTTTTTAGCCTATCTAAAAAATGACCTCTGGAAGGAAATCGCCGCCCACTCGATGAAGATGGCTCAACATCTACGTATTTTGGTTGAAGATATTCCGCAAGTTAAGGTGACTCAACCCACAGATAGCAATGCTGTCTTCGCCATCATTCCACAAGACTGGGTTAAAAACTTGAAAGACCAGTATTTTTTCTACGTTTGGGACGAACTCACTTTTGAGTGTCGCTGGATGACCAGCTGGGACACTCAGTTGGAAGATATTCAGGGTTTTGCCAAAGCCCTTTCTCAAACACAAGCTGAGGTGAACCCATGAAATACCCACCCGTTCGCTATGATGAGTACTTGCAGCTCGATAAAATTCTATCCGCTCAAAAAAGATTGAGTGAGGAAAGAGGACGTCCGGCTCATGACGAAATGCTTTTTATTATTATACATCAGGTTTACGAGCTTTGGTTTAAACAAATTCTATTTGAAGTCGACTCCATACTTAAAATCTACCGTCAGGTTCCTGTTCCTGAGGAGTCCATGGGGCAAGTGGTTCGCGGGCTCCACCGAGTCAACGAAATATTCCGCATTCTCACAATACGGGCGTTATCTCTGGAAGGGACAGTAGTGGCGTGAGGGA
>DAHVKR010000090.1 GCA_027320785.1 Bdellovibrionales bacterium | reverse complement strand
ACCTCAGCCTTTAATTTGATTCCCGAGCTCGAAATTGACATACCCTTCAGTAAGATAAGTTCTACTACTGATTCTGTGATGCTGGATGAGGGGGTTCAAACTATTACCGGAAAAATTCATCTACAAACAGATCTAGGGTCTGGAGAGCTGTTTTCTTATCTGGGTTATCAAAAAAGAGATTCAGGGCGATCCGATTTGTTGCCTTGGTCGGTTGGATTAGGCTGGCATCCTAGTGTGGGATCTTTTATGGCAGGGAGAGTATTTGGATTTCAATCTGTTACCGATGATCGCGATAAAGCCTATCCCTATAACCGCCAGGCTGTGAATAATAAAGTAAACGGAGGCTCTTACCACTTTTACGCGGTCAATCCATCTGTGGTTTCGGCGGAAGGATTGTTTTTTCTAAAGTTGCAGAGACAGTGGCAAATTCAGATGAGCGCAGGACTGGATTTGGGCGGGCAGAGCTATAGCAAAGGTTTTTTTGGTGGTCTCAATCTTATTTTTGATTGGGGAGAGCGGCAGAGAATGTATCGACATCAGCAACGTCGAGAAACTCATCGACCTCGAGGTGACGGTGTGGCGGTAGACTCTGGCACAATTGATTTTAAGGTAGATACGCCACAAGACAATCAAGACCAAAAGCTTTTTGAACCACCGCCGCCTCCGCGGCCACCGCGGGCTGTTCCCGTTCGCCCTAAAACAAAAACGCGAATTGCGCCTTCTGATCAACAAATTCAAGATCAACTGGATGATGCTGAAATGCAAATTGAGCTGAAACGGAAGAAAAAATGATTCAGCCCATCGCTCTTATCATTTTTATTTTTATAGGTTTGCGGTTGAACTCTTGCATGGAAAGAAGATTGGCGGCGAGAAGAATTCTACATGGTCTTGTGCTGCCACTTTATCATTATCTAGATCTCTTAGATCATGAAATGCAAAGCCAAATCAGCGAAGTTGATCCGCTATATCGGCAAGCGGCTCTTGATCATGTCACAGAACTTCGAGCTTTTTTATTGCAGCCGACTTCTCGCGATCTTATTTTGTGGGGACGATTGTCATGGGTGAATCAGCTCAACAATCTTTTGCTGACAGCCGAGGAAACTCTCGAGACAGAGGGAGATGATATAGATGTGGTGGAGTTGAATGCGCAAGTGGCTCATCTACTACAGTTTTTAAAGGGAAATTCCTATCTCAATAGATTACTCGATAAACCTTTAGGGCTCGTTTCCATTCAGAATTAAAAACAGGAAACGGAGCTCCCTGTATTCCATGGAGCTCCGGAGGATTGAATCAATTTTTGCGACAACAATTTTGATTATTGTCGACCTACAGAGATATTCGTAGGTAGTGGTTGAATAACTTGTTGTTGTGGCATGAATTGTTGTTGCACTCCTCCCACTGGATTTAAATTTACACCCTTATTGTTAAGATATTTAGGTGTGAGAGTTCCACTTGTTTGAGCAGGGCGAGGGATGCTTCCTGAAATCTGATTTGACTGAGGAGGGGGTGCGCCAACACCTACGCGAGTACCTCGAGTCGTTGTGCCAACTTGTGGTTGATTTTGCTGTCCTGTGATGACGGTTGTGTAAGTTCCATCACTATTTTGAACAACTTGAAGTGTAGAAGGTAAAGTCTGGTTGTTCGCTGTGCTGGTGTTCAAGCTTGTAGTGGAGAGGTAGCTTGCAATTTGATTTGCTGCAGGCGTGTAGGTCCCATAAATATCTGCCAAAACAGAGTTAGGATTGAGGCCTGCCTGTTGAGCGTCACTCGCGAGTTCCATTTTGAACTGTTGATTGTTCATAAGAGAATTATAGTTCATTGCAGCCTTTTGGTAATAGAGTGCAGCTTGTTGAAGTTGTAATTTTTGTTGAGGGTCATTCGTTTTATTAGCAAGTTCGCTGTAAGCTAAGTAAGTTTGCGCCTGCTTTTGATAAACGCTTAGTATGCCTTGGGCGGCGGCTTTTCGAACGCCATCAAATCCCTCAGGAGTTGTGGTGGCTAAGTCATGTAAGTAGAAATCGTCCTGAGTAAAGTATTGACGAGTCGCCAAGTCTGAAATAGCAGGATTGATAACCAATTGCTTCGCTACTTTTGTAGTAGCTTTGTCGTAGGCACTTTCAGCTCGTTTGGCATCATTGATTTGCTTTTTAAGATCTGCCATATCGCCTTTTGTGAGCTGCTCCATCTCATTATTCACAATTTCAATTTTTCTTTGGATGCGATTTTTTTCAGCTGTTGAGCTCGCCATACGTAGGTCATGTCGATAGTCGTCTTTCATGTCGCGTAGATCTTTTAATTTAGAATTTAAATCTTCTAATTGACCTTTTAAGTCGGAAATATCTGTTGCCTCATGATCATCCATATATTCTTTTAAAGCGTTAGCTGAACACTCGGCGTCTGACTTGTAATTATCAGATGAATTGGAATCCTGACTTCTTTGAGGAATGCTCAGTCCCGCAAAGCGAGTTTGTGTAAGCATTGAATTCATATTCAGCTGATTCGATCGGTTCGATAAAATTTTATCCTCATCGATTCCGCACTCTGAGCTAATAAGTGAAGCGAGTTCCTCGCGGATATCTTTTTCAGAAGATTGCTCAGAATCTCTTAGGTTTTTTCGAGAGTTTCGTCTTTTAGAGACGTCAGCTTGAATTTGTTTTTTAAGATCATCGTCAGAAGTAGATGTGGCCACTTTCTTATTATTTTCATCTAATGCGGCCATAATCTCTTTAATTTTTGCGACATCTTCTTGATTATTTTTATTTAAAAAGACAGTTTTGTTGCAGTTGCCAGTACCACAGGTTGTTTTAACAATGACATTGTCTCCATCTTCCGTCACAGAAACTTTCGCATTTTGATCCTGTGAGGTTGAGTCAGGCGCTCTTTTTTCTGGCGCTTCAACTTTTGGAGTTGAGTCGGTACCAACATCTGTGAACTGAGTTTTTAATTCAGCATGGGCATTTAAGCCTAATGCTAACAGCACTGCTGTAGCTAAAATGGTTGTTTTCATAAAAATAATCCTCCTTTTTTGGATAAAGTCGCACCGATACCCATTACCGATGTGACCGATACCCACGACGGGCAAATCCAGCCCTATCGCTACTAACTTAAAATGCGGGACCGAGGCCAAATCGAGGACGCCGGAGTTAAATCGTAAGTATTTGATAATATTGATTAATTTATAATCTCAGAGTGATACAAAATAAGGGCAGGTGTTTAAAAGTTGGTGTCTCAATTTGGGAGTGAAAAAAAGTCGGGTGATTTCAAGAGGTTCTTAGTGTAATCGAAAGGTCGACCATGGCCAGATTTGAGTTTAAGAAAAGCCCTGTATTTGAGTTCGCGAATCCCACCGATTGGAAAGATTGGCGGTGGCAGCTCCGTGCCTCGCTTAAAACACTTGCTGATTTCGAGAAAATTTTCGTCTTATCAGAGGAAGAGCGAGAGTGTTTCGGGGGAGGGGACCATCCTTTTAAAATTCAAACAACGCCCTATTACGCCTCCTTGGCAAGTCGAACTCAGTCCGAAGATCCCATCCGTAAAATTCTGATGCCTCATGTGAAAGAGATGTCGAGTGGGTTTCAGGAAATGTTGGACCCTTTAGGAGAAAAGAAAAATAATCCGGCCTCTCGTATTATTCATCGCTACTCAGATCGATGTTTATTATTGGTGACCGATACCTGCAGTGTTTACTGTCGTTTTTGTACACGAAAACACTTTACCGGGCAGGAACAAGCCTTCTTAAAAAATGAAGAGTTGGTGAATGCTCTTAAATATATCCAAGATCATCCTGGTATTCGTGAGGTGATTCTATCGGGAGGTGACCCTCTGACGCTTTCAGATGGCCAACTGGATCGGGTTTTAAGTGAGCTTCGTAAAATTGAGCATGTGGAGATTATTCGCATTGGCTCGCGAATGCCAGTGGTCTGCCCCCAGCGGATGACAGATGATCTGGTTCGCATGATTAAAAAGTATAAGCCTGTCTTTCTGATGACTCATTTTAATCACCCCCGCGAGCTAACAGAAGAGGCGGCGCTGGCATTGGAAAACTGTGTGGATAACGGAATTCCTGTTTTCAATCAGATGGTTCTTTTGAATGGAGTCAATAATCACGAGGCCATCGTGCAGGCGCTCTCTCGAAGACTCTTATATCTGAGAGTTAAACCCTACTATATGTTTCAATGTGATCCCTCAGAAGGGACAGATCACCTTAGAACTTCTATCGAGGATTCATTAGAGATTCAAAAAAGACTTTGGGGTCACTTAAGTGGCTTGGCCATGCCACATTACTCAATAGATATTCCTCAGGGTGGAGGGAAGGCTTATAAAGTTCCAGATTTCCAAATCTCACAAAATCAAAATGTCAGAACATTTGAAGGTTGGGATGGTGTGCGAGCTGACTATATAAGCCCTGAGGCTTCGCAAATAAAAAAGCCACTGGACTGGGAAATGTACCTAGACGAGTGGCTTTCTTTGAAAAATTCTAAAAATAACGATTAGTAGAAAATACTGAAATTCATAAGTTCGACATCGAATCGAACGTTTTCATCGCCACGTTTCCAGATACGAGCGTAGGGCATGTAGTTGAGTTTACCCCAAACTTCGAAACGTTTACCGCCGCCTGCAAAGAATGAGATCTTGCTGTTATATTCAGCATTGTCTTTAACGTAGGCTGGATAGAGACCCAAACCACCTTGAACAAAGAAAGCATCACGTAGATTTGAGTCAAAGTTGTAAGTGAAAACACCCATGGCGGCGATAAGAGTTTTCGTATCACCTTTGCTGTCAAGAGTCGATATGAGACCACCTTCTCCACCAATTTGCATTTGATCTTGGAAGAAGTGGTTATAAGCGCCATAGATGTTGATATTGGTTCGACTTTTTGAGTCTTTATAAGATTCAATTGAAACTTTTGTAGGTGACAAAACAACCTCATGCTCGACATTAGAAGCAAACGAATAAGAAGAAAAAGCTGAAGAGGAAGAAGATGAGGTGTTTGTGTTTTTATGCGTGCGAGTGCGATGTTGAGCTTGTGCCAGGGTGGCAAAAGTCAAAGTTGTGATCAAAAGTGCAAATGCTTTCATGAAATCTCCTTGTTGGTAATAAAAAGCAATGTGGAACTGATATTGTGCGAGAAGGTTGTTTAGAAATCAAAGCCGAAAACAACAGAAGTGAATTCGAATGATTTTGAAACAGCATCCTCAAACCAGTTTGTGATCAGAAGGCGCTCGACGCCAATTTTCATGCGGTTGTTGAGTCGATATTGAGCACCGATTTTCATACTGGGGCCTATGATGGTCTTATCATCTGTTTTTCCTGAGACGGGGTAGTCACTGAGCATAGCGATTCCAAATCCAGGCGCAATATATGCGTCGAAACGTGTATGAGGTACAAGATGGACCTTAAAGTCGCCACCAAAGGTTGTGGTTTGGTAAACACTGGCCTTGTCTTTTTTAGTTTGAATATAAACATAGCCGCCTAAGCCATAGTTTTCGTAGTTGTGCTCATAACTAGCGCCTAAGGCGACAGCTCCAGAGGCAAAGCCCAGGTTAAAATTCATTTCATTGCCGCCAGCTCTTTGGGCAAACGCTAGAGAGCTTAAGAGAAGGCTAGCTAAGACTAAGATAGTTTTCATTTGTAACTCCTTGAACTCTTAAATTTTTTCTAATCTGGCGTATTTGACAACAAATTTTTTGATAGTTTGGTCGGAAAACATGACCCCGACTTTTGTTTGATCTCCTGAGCCTTCCACTGAAAAAATAGTTCCTGCTCCAAACGTGGGATGGCGTACTCGCTGTCCTTTACTATAAGCTGCGGATGTAGATTCCTCATGAGATTGGAAATCTGAGTCATAATCCGGAAAGTCTTGCGCGTCATCTTGAGCCAATCGAGATTTAGAACTCCAGTTGGAAGAGGTAGGAGCGTGGCGCGCTGCAAACGAAGACATGCGCGGTACTGAACTTTTAAATTCAATTAGATTTTGAGGAATTTCCTGAATGAAACGAGAGGGCGGGTTCATTTGATCCTGTCCCCAAACTTTTTGAATAGTTTCTCCATCTTTGGAGTGATAACAAATTCACAATAAGGGGCCCCCCTGTTATTATTATAGTAATTCCTGTGATAATCCTCCGAAGGGTAA
>DAHVKR010000008.1 GCA_027320785.1 Bdellovibrionales bacterium | reverse complement strand
AAACTGTTCTGGCCAAATGAAATTGGCTAGCGATGTCACTTTAGCCAGTACTGCAGATTCCCTTCTCTCGGCTCCGACCGTCATCTTTACATCAAACGATAGTGTAGTGAACTCTTCTACAGTGAATATATCCTTCGACGTGACCGATGCCTCTGCGGCGGTAACTTGTCAGCTGAATGATCAGCCCGCTCAGCCTTGTTCTCAGTCCGTGACCTATACCAATCTGGTAGATGGTGATTATACTCTCACCGTGGTGGCCACTTCTTCACGTGGCATGAAAGGCTCTGGTAAAAAAGTCTTTAGAAAAGACTCCACAGCTCCTGTTGTTATGGTTTCTTCTATGCCCTCTAGTACCACAAACCTCACGACAGCTTCTTTCGTCTTTACAGCCACTGATAATCTTTCAGGCGTGGCCCACACGGAGTGTTCTTTAGATAATGCCGCTTTTGTAACGTGCTCAAGCCCTGCCAATCTCTCAAATCTAGTTGCGGGGACTCATAACTTCCGTATCCGAGCTCTCGATAATGCAGGAAATACCTCGACTCCTTATTCTTATAGTTGGGCGATCAATCTTTCCGCTCCCACTGTGATGATTTCCTCCAACCCTTCTTCAGTCACGAATCAAGTCAGTGCTTCTTTCAGTTTCTCAGGTTCTGGTATTGTTTCTTATGAGTGTCAGATTGATAATGGAGCTTATGCGGCCTGTACTTCACCTAAAGCCTACTCAAGTCTTTCATCTGCTTCCCATGTGTTTCGAGTTCGAGGAACCGATGGTTCTGGCAACACCAGTGCGGCGGCTTCTTACTCTTGGGTTGTGGATACCATTGCGCCCTCATTACCGATTATTACTTCGAATATAACCTCTCCTACAAAGCTGAATGCTGTTTCTTTTAATTTCTCAGCCACTGATGCCGGTAGTGGTATTGCGAGCTATCAATGCTCTTTGGATTCTCAAGCCTATGCAGCCTGCACAAGCCCTAAAGCTCTTTCTGCCGTGAGTGATGGCAATCATACTTTTAAAGTGAAAGCTTTTGACCAAGCTGGAAATGCCTCATCTGAGGCTTCGTCTGCTTGGATCGTGGATACTCAAGCACCTGTTCTGGCTTTTACTCAAACACCGAGCTCTTCGACGACTGCCGTAACGGCCAGCTTTGCGTTCTCTGCGTCTGATACAGGATCAGGTCTCAATGCACTTCAATGTTCACTGGATAATGCAGCTTTTGCGAATTGCACAAGTCCTCAAAGTCTTTCTGGACTTTCTGTGGCTTCTCATAACTTCCGTGTGCAAGCTCAAGATAAAGCGGGAAATGCGAATCTTATTAGTTACTCTTGGACCATTACTTCATCCACTCCAACACCCACTCCGACTCCGACGCCAACTCCTTCGCCTGGCGGTACAATCAACATTCCCGCTTCAGGCAATATGCCGGCTCTGACATTGATGGGTGGTTCTAAACCTGTGCCGGTTCCTTTCGATACTTGGACAGGAGCAACCGTTGCCGTTTCCGCCTCAACAACAGGAAAAACTTATTATGTGGATACAAAAAGTGGAAGTGATAGCAATGCAGGCACTTCATTATCAGCACCACTCAAAACAATCTCTTCTGCCGTATCAAAAGTAACCGCCGGAGACACAATTCTTGTCAAAGCAGGTCTCTATAGAGAGATTGTGAATCTTGGAACTTCCGGCTCAGCAGGAAAGCCTATTACATTAGGATCCTATGGCGATGGTGAAGTCATTGTGGATGGCTCACCCGCTGTAACAGGTTGGACAAATTATTCTGGTACTGTCTGGAAAGCAACTGTGTCTGGTGGCTCCTCTATCGATACAGTTGTTGTAAACAATGTTCCGCTTGTAAAATATAAAACAACAAAAGCAATTCCCGCATCAGGCTCTGGCCAATGGTATTTTGATGGATCATCAACACTGTATGCCGATATGGGAAGTGTCAATCCTACGAGTTCAAGTGCAGATGTCTTCGTTGTTCGTTACAATCATGGCTCCTCAACTATCTTCCTAGGATATAATTCATACTGGAATATAATAGGTCTCACTATACGTGGTTCAGGTTGGTCCGGAATCTGGAGCTACCCTGACACAAAAGGTGGGCAATACGTAACAGTCGCCTATTGTGATATTAAATTTAATGATGGTAATGGTTTAAATTTTGGAGGAGGAAGCAATAACTCTGCACTCTACAACCACGTTTATCATAATGTTCTGAACAACTGGCCCTTTGGTGCCAACGGATATGGTGTCGCAGGAGGTGGATGGCCTGGTGGACTTGGGTTTTCAACTGAAGCCAATCCTGTTGCTCGAGGTAATATCATTAGCATGAACGGAGGAGAAGGTCTTATCTCTTACGGAAACGGCAAGCCGAATGGTATTCAAAGTGGTAATACTCTTTTCGAACAAAACGTATCCTATGACAACTGGAGTATGAACTCTTACGTTGATAATCAGCCCAACCATACCATTCGAAACAATCTATTTTACCGTCACCAACCCAATAAGGCATGGATGTGGGATCAATCTGATGTTTATACAATGGAAAAATTCCGCGTCTGTTTAGCTTTAGCAGATGAATACGCCTCCGGATCTCCTGCAGGAACTTCAGCTATGGCAAACGCTAAAGTTTACAATAATCTTTTCGTTGGCTGTCGATATGGAATTAATGATTACGCTGAATCTGTATCGGGTCATGGTATGAAAAATGATTTAATCATGAACAACACTATTATTATGGATAATTGGAGTTACTCTCAAGAAAACATTGCGGGGATTATGTTAGGTGGTAGCAGTGCTGATACAAATTCAGTTATCGCTAATAATATTATTTATCGACCAAGCGCATGCAGTACAGACTGCTCACTTGTCTCTGTTCAGTCGGGATCAAAACTTTCAGGTGTAAGCCTGAATAATAACGTGTACTATGCTGCCGGAGCAGCTAGTACAGCGACCTCCTTGTTCGCGACAAACTCAGCCACCTCACCTAACAACATGGGATTTGCAAATTGGGTTTCCTCACAAGGACAAGATAGCAATAGCGTCTATGCAGACCCTCAATTTGTAGACGTAACAGGTCTGACAACATCAACATCGGCTCCCGACTACACGAAAGCTGCTGTAGGCTCTGGCTCACCAGCTCGAGGATTGGCTTCACCTAATGGTACTTTCAATATCGACTTTGCAGGAGTTTCAAGAGGAGCCTCTTGGACTACAGGTGCTTTACAATAAAATTATTTGAGTTCTATCCAACTTATATCTGACCCTTCGATTTTAAGAGCTTTAGGAGGGTCTTGCTCGAGCCAAGAGCCGAGATTAATATTTCGAACAGGCCGATCCAAGTTGGTTAAGGTCTCATCCAACTTTACATGCATATGACCTGAGATGATCAAATCAAAAGGCTCTTTCTGGTAAACATTTTGAGCATGTACACGAATCATTTCTCGAATAGCCTCTTCATTTCGAGATCGATAAGTACGACTTTTTTTCCGAGATTTTTGAGATAGCTTATTTCCAACCCACTGCCAAAAAAATCCAGGTAAAATGTGAGTCCAAGGCTCAATAATCGCATGCCGCGAGAAAGCTCTCCAACGTAGATAATCAATGTCCTGAGGGTTCATAAGATCCCCATGTTCAAGACGAACGGCATAATCTCCGATTTTCATATACTGAGCCTCTTCATAAATCTCAAATCCCAGTTTCTTTTCCCAAAATGGATGAAGATGAAGATCGTGATTTCCCTCAAAGTAAACGAGACGAGACCCTCGCGCCTTCAGCAAAAGAAGAGGTTCCCACAAAGGCTCAAATTTCCGTATGAAGACCTCATGGCCTGATAACCAAAAATCAAAAATATCGCCCAAAAAAAACAGATCAGGAGCTTCTTTCTCTGCAGTCAAAGAATGCAAAAAGCGCAACAGGATTTGTCCGTTGCGCTCTTGCATATTCTCTAAATGAATATCTGAAATGAAATAGGCTTTGTGGCCCAATTTCTAATAACCCCTACTGTTTCAAATCAAATCCCTGCTTTTTTCTAATAAAAGCAGGAACGTCTAGGTTTTGTGGAAAAGGCGAGGTGGCTACTTCACGAGCCATTTTACGAGCCTCATCTAAATCCACATCCATCGAAAGCTGTTCAGGTTGCGTTTGTCGTACTTTATTTTCCTGACTCTCACGAAATGCTTTTGCTTTTGCCAAGAGAAGGTCACGTGCTGTCACACCCTCATCTGCAGAAAGAACCGCAGGTTGAGCTTCTGGCTGAATCGCTTCCATTGGAGCACTCACAGGAGCTTGTGGGTTCACCGCAGGAGCAACCGGTTGTTGAACTGGAATTTCCTGATGAACTCTTTGGGCGTGAGCAGGATGCTCTTGTGTAAAATTCATAACAGCCGATTGAACTGTGCTAATAGGGGGTAACTCCGTAGGAGCTTGCTGCACAGGTTGCACTGGCTGAGACATTTGGATTGACTGCTGATGAATAACAGAACTCATATCAACTGGCGCACTTGCTTGCATAAAAGGAGCTGAAACCCCCATTGCCTGCGCTTGTGCCTGAGATACCACGGACACGGGCGAAATCTGAGATTCGTTTTTACCAAAACCTGTTGCAATAACAGTTACACGAACTTCATCACCCATGTTTTCATCAATAACAGCACCGAAAATAATCTCAGCCTCATCATGAGCAGCTTCTTTAATCAATGTTGAAGCTTCATCAACTTCAAACAATGTTAAATCAGGTCCAGCTGTTACATTGATAATGATACCAGTTGCACCATCAATCTTAATACTATCTAAAAGTGGAGAAGAGATCGCAGCACTAGCTGCTATCACAGCTCTGTTTTCACCACTGGCTGCACCCGTTCCCATAATGGCCATGCCTTTTTCTTTCATAATCGTGCGAACATCGGCGAAGTCCAAATTGATCAATCCTCGGATGTTAATCAAATCTGAAATTCCTTTTACAGCCTGATGAAGAACGCTATCGGCCTTTTTGAAAGTTTCAACTAATGGCATTTTATCGCCAGCAATAGCAAGCAACTTTTGATTGGGAACAACAATTAGAGTGTCCACATTCTCTTTAAGTTCTTGCAAACCTTGAAGAGCATGTTTCTCACGTTTTTTACCTTCAAAAAGGAAAGGCTTCGTCACAACACCAATAGTAAGTGCTCCCAACTCACGAGCGATTTTAGCTACGATAGGGGCTCCACCTGTCCCGGTTCCACCACCCATGCCAGCTGTCACAAAAACCATATCGGCACCTTCAAGATGCTCGACGATTTCATTGTAAGATTCGATTGCAGCTCGACGACCAATTTCAGGATTAGCTCCGGCGCCTAAACCTTTTGTGAGCTCTTTTCCTAATTGAATTTTGCGACTCGCTTTATGTGAATTCAGAGCCTGAATATCTGTGTTGGCTACAGCGAATTCAACGCCTGTCATTCCATCTTCGATCATAGTTGTAACAGCATTGCTTCCGCCGCCGCCGACTCCTACAACCTTGATGTTCGCCCCGATGCTGATATTTTCTTCGAGTTCAAACATTCCTTTTTCCCCCAGTAAATAAATCAGTTATTAAAACAAATCTTTAAAAAAACTTTTTATCTTTTCAGACAGGCCTGCCCATGACTGAGAAATATCAATCTCTGCAGTTTCAAGTTGACCCATCCCTTTCATTTTTTCATATCCATACTGAATAAGCCCTGCGACAGTGGCATGCTCAGATGATTTTGAAACTTCCACAAGAGGCCCCATGGGTTTTGCAAAACCCTTTCGAACCGGAAGATCCATTACATATTCACCCATTTCAACAAGACCTGGAAGTTGAGAAGCTCCCCCTGTCAAAATGACTCCCGAAGCCAATAGTGGTTCAAAACCACTATTGCGAATATCGTGCGCAATTAATTGAAGAGTTTCTTCGGCTCGCGCCTCTAAAATATGTGCTAAATCTTTACGTGCAATCGTGCGAGACTTTCGCCCGCCCACACCTTCTACGTCGATACTGTCATGTTCATCTATAAGAGTTGGCAAAGCAGAGCCCGATCTTTTTTTCAGGTCTTCCGCTGAGATTTGTGGAGTTCGTAGCCCTACCGCCACATCGTGAGTAAAGTGCTGTCCACCCACTGAAATTTGAGAACTGTGAGCCACACTTCCATTCACAAAGTAAAGAAGCTGAGTAGATCCGCCACCCATATCAGCCAACACGCATCCCAAACTTTTCTCATCAGCTGAGAGTACAACTTGAGAAGCCGCAAGTGTTTCCAATACAAGTCCACTGACTTTGAGGTGTGCCTTCTCGACACATTTTACAATATTATTAAGTGCTGATTGCCCCCCCGTCACGATATGCACATTCGCCTCCAGACGAACACCTGTCATACCAATGGGGTCTACAATTCCATCATTTTCATCGACTTTATATTCGCGTGGTAAAACGTGGAGAACTTTTCGATCCGAAGGAACTGATACGGCTTGAGCCGCTTCAATCACTCGCGCGATATCTGAATTTGCAACTTCTTTATCTTTAATTGCAACCATGCCTTTTGAATCAAAAGACTTAATATGGCTTCCCGAAACACCCACCCAAACTGAAGGTGCAGAATAACCTGCCATCAATTCAGCTTCTTCTTTTGCTTTGATGATAGCTTCTGTCGTTGCTTCAATATTAACGATAATCCCGTGCTTTAGACCTGTGTTGGGAGCGACTCCCAAACCAATGATTTCCAAAAATCTTTGACCCGATTGACTATCGATTCGAACAGCAGCAATGGCCAACGATACTTTTGTTGACCCTATATCAAGACCTGCCACCAAGACTGGTTTTGTTTTTAAAGTACTCATCCGTAAGCCTTTAGTTAGTTGAGTCGACCCATCTTAGGTCTACCGACCTTAGCTTAGGGACCCTTACGCAACCTGACAAGAACTTTCTGAGACAGGTTAGCATCAATGACGCGCGCCTGAAATTTTTTAGTTTCAAGATAATCGATCACTTTTGAAACACGAAAACTCTTTGTGCGAATTTTATCTTCACCCATTTTCACGCGCAGGTCTCCTTGCACAAGTGAAAATGAGAAACCCGAACGCGGATCATAGTGTATCTCAGAAATAGTCTGCTGAGAAAATGCTCCTTGATAAGGAATTTGCTTTAGAACTTCAATGGCCTTCAAACGAATTTCTTTTGATTTTTCGAATTCACTTTCCGTAGCAATTGGCAAATCAGGAGACTGCCCCACATCCAACACATCCAAAAAAGAACCATTTCCCATCACTGGAAAAATTTGCCCCTTATTGCTTAAGTAAACAAAATAAATTCTCTCCGGATTAACCGTGAGCTGCAACCCCGAAGGCCAATGGCGCACAATATGAAAAGACTGAATCCATTCTTCTTTTCTGAGTTCAGTCGAAATTTTTTCTAAGTCTAGAGACCACAAAGACTGCCCTCTCCAGGTCTCCAGTTGTTGATCTAATTTCTGCAAGGGTTTCCTAAGAGCCGTTTCGAAATTTGTCGAATCCTGTACTCGAATTTGAATACGATTAATATTAAAGAAGCCATGATGGTTGAGGTAATAAAATAACCCCCCCACACTTGCCGGAATCAGAACGAAAGTAAGTAACAACTTGAAAAAGAGCTTCATAACAAAGATGGTAGCAGTTTGATCCTGAAGGTGTGAGAGGGTCTAGACCTAAGACTGTGTCGCTTTTTTTAATGTGAACGGGCACCTGCATTTTTTTCTTTGAGAATGTCTCTTTGCTTGGCCGTAAATTCGCGATAACGGGCATTAAAATCGTTGGTTTTTTCTCGCGCATAGTCCTCAAAGTTTTTCCTATCATCCCGGACTTGCTCTTCAAACTCATCCCTCTTTTCACGCTCATTTTCCCTATAGTCTTTACGCTTTTGCTCAATATCGGCGTAAAACTCTTTTCTTTCATCAGGAGTACTCTTGCGATTTTTAAATTCATTTCGCTCGCGCTCTAAAGATTTCGTAAACTCATCCCGCTTCTTACGTTCTTCTTTGACATAAGCCTCGCGTCTTTTTGTCATGTCCTTCGAGAACAACTCGCGCTTCTTGCTGATTAATTTATAAAAACGATCTCGAATTCGATCTGGCTTCTCTAGAGGATTTCCAAAAAGATTTTCCATGTAAGCGAGCTCATCGTTTTCGACTCTTTTAGCTTCTGGCTCTTGATTTCTTAAGTCGTCAAAAGCTTTTCGATCCTCTTGCAGGCGGTACTGAGGCTCGACCAAGGGCTTGTCTAGCTGTGACTGCGATTGTGCCGAAGCACACGAAATCACACCTGAAAATAAAAATAAGCAAAGCCAAGAAGATAGGACCTTAGACGCATTTCTCATTTTGAACCTCTCCTTGACTCGATCTTACATGGTTTCATGACGATACGGTCAATATGATTTTAGGACTTCCACGCTTCAAAAACAGACGAACCTTTGATGAAAGCCATGCTATTCACCTCAATAAACGCTTTCAATCAAGATATGTAATTCTTCTCACAACCTCCCTTGTCATTTCATCGGCTGTTTTCCTTGTCGCAGCTTTGTATTTTACACGTCAAAATCAAAATCTTTTCAAAGAACTCGCCTTCGACTCTGTTCCCTTTATGGTAAAACATATTGAAAGAGAGTCTGATTGGCTCACGGCCCTTCTCGGACTGACCCTTGGAGCTATCGCCCTTTCTACTATGTGGATTGCCCACCGTATGACTTCTCATCTTATTCATCCACTTGTCGAAATGGAAAAGCACATGCGACTTTTGATTTCAGGAGAGTGGGATCAATCGGGATATCGCTTCTCGGAATCGCAAGACTTTCGAGATCTCACAATTACCTATGACTATCTACTGAGTACACTCAAAAGCATAACAGAAGAGGATCTTGAACTCCTGATGAGAATGAGACCAGACCCGCACGACAAAGAAACTTTGCACATTTGGTCTGAGTTGATTAATCAGAAACGAAAAAGACTGGGGCTTTTACCTATTAACGTGACTTCCTTAGACTCTGCCTCAAAGCCAGATCTGCGTCGCGCTTCTTAATACTTTCCCGTTTATCATGAAGTTTTTTACCACGCCCCAGACCAATCAAAACTTTTACACGTCCATTTTTAAAATAAACTTTTAAGGGTACTAGTGACAGTCCCTTTTCCCGGACCATCCCATACAAACGATCAATTTCTTCACGATGCATAAGAAGCTTTCGCAAGCGCTCTGGCTCGTGGTTCGCGTATCCACCCGACTTGTAAGGAGCAATGTGTGCATTTTGTAAATAGGCTTCATCCCGACCTGATGAGTTCCGAATAAAAGCCACATAGGAATCTTTCAGACGGATATTCTTTCCCCTCAAACTTTTGACTTCACTCCCCACAAGAGAAATACCCACTTCAAAAGTATCCAAGATTTCATAGTGAAATCGAGCTTCCTTATTATCATGAATGAGGGATTCTCCAGACTGCTTCGCCATGGCTTGAATCTACAAGGAATCTTCTTAAAAAGTGAAGGTTAATTTCTCCAGATGGCGTAAAGATGCTGAAATTGAGCCGGACTAAGCTCTTCAGCGCGAAGTTTTTCATGAAAGCCCCATTTTAAAATCTCACCTAGCACCTTTTCCCAACCTCCCGGTTGATGATTAAGGTGGTCCTGCCAGTTCGACTTTAAAAGCTTTCGCCTTTGCTGAAAAGCCGTCTTAACGAATTTTAAGTAACGCTCAGGCTCCTCAATTGAAGATGCCAGAGGCCTAAAACTAAGGACTCGTGATGAAACTTTAGGTGGTGGCCAAAAGTCTCCACTTCCCGCATCTGTTACCACTTCAATTTTCCAAAAAGATTGAGCCATGACACTCAGAAATCCATAATTTTCTGTTCGAGGAAGCCCTCTTATTTTTTGAGCTACTTCTTTTTGGAACATCAAAACCATGCCTTTGAGTTTTTGTGTATCCAGACACCGATCAATCACAATTGAAGAGGAAATTTGATAGGGTAAGTTACTAACTAAAACATTCTCAGTCTCAATCAAGTCTTGCCAATTAATACGAAGAGCGTCGGCCTCTATAACATTTTGATTATGCCTTTTCCAGTAGTCCGCCCACCCCTGATCTAATTCAATTAACGTCAGAGGAATTTTCATTTGAGATAAAAAATAAGTGAGAGAGCCCGGTCCTGGCCCCACTTCAATTAGCTTTTGAGGGCTCAAGTTTTCAACTGCTTGAATGATTTTAGAGATGACCCTGTCATTGACTAAAAAGTTCTGCCCCAAAGAGCGTTTTGGATCTCGCCCTTCTTCTTGTAATATTTTATCAAGTCTTTCTTTTGCAGCACTCACCTTGAAAAATCCTCAGGCCATGATTGGGGCGACGGCCCCAAGTCCCAGCCATGCTTTTCTCCCTTTTCCAAATGAAGAATTCCCGCATAACCAATCATCGCCGCATTATCTGTGCAATATCTTAAGGGGGGAATAGCCAACGTCCACTTTTTCTTTTGAGCCACCTTTTCGACCTGTTGCCTGAGAGCTGAGTTCGCACTCACTCCTCCTGTGACGACAACATTTTTAATTTTTGTTTTTATAACTGCTTTTTCTAATTTAGATAACAGCACATCAATCACAGCCTGCTGAAAGGAAGCGCACAAGTCAGATAGATTTTCTTGAACATTTTGAGGCCCCAATTCTGTCACAAGCCGATGAGCTGCTGACTTGAGACCGGAAAAACTCATATCGAGAGTCTCTTCGTGAATCATGCTTCGAGGAAGTTGATATTTTTGCGGATCCCCTGACTGTGCCATCTGGTCCACCTTAGAGCCCCCTGGAAAACCAAGGCCCACCATTTTCGCAAATTTATCAAAAGCCTCTCCAACCGCATCGTCTTTTGTACTTCCCAAAATCTGATACCGCCCAAGACCCGAAACCAAGTAGAGACTCGTATGCCCTCCACTAATGGCAAGGGCCACATAGGGCTCTGAAAATTCAAATGGAGGGGCATATTGATCATCCCTAAGAAACGGAGCTAATAGGTGACCCTCGAGATGATTCACACCAATCATAGGAAGATTATAAGCCATTGCTAATGACTTCGCCGTGACCACTCCCACAATCAAAGCACCCACAAGCCCAGGACGATTCGTTACAGCTAATCCTTGAATATCCTTCCAATTCAGTTGAGCTTTTAAAAAAGCCTGCTCAACTAAAGGAAGTAAACTCATCGAGTGGTTTCGGGAAGCGATTTCAGGGACAATCCCGCCGTAGGGCTCATGATCTAAATCTTTTGTAGAAGAAACAAGAGAAAGAACCCGTCCTGAGCGATTGATGATGGCCACGGAGGTGTCATCACAGCTGGTTTCAAATGCCAGTATATTTTCTATCACTTCAATTTTTGAAGCCGTTTTTTGGCCTTGCGAGCTTCCTCTGACTTCGGATATTTCGCAATCACCTCATCAAAAAAAGTCTTGGCTTCATCCTTCATTCCAAGTCCCAAAAAGCTGAGAGCAATCTTATAAGTTGCGCTCTTAAAATACTTACCCTTTGAGTTTTGGCTTCGATACTTTTCGTACTCCAAGATTGCAGACTTGTACTCTTTCTTTTGAAAGTGTTTTTCACCGGCCTCATAAGGGTTTTTGTTTGCCGCCGCCGCAGCCGCCGCTTTAGCCGCATCCTGCCTAGCTTGCGCAGCCAAATTTTCTGCCTTGAGTGCGGCCACATCAGCTTGAAGAGATGTCAAGTTTTGTTCCATTTTAGTGAGCGCATCTTGGTAGATGGGAAGCTTTTTATTTTGATCCTGAGTGGCATCAAGAGTGCTTTTTCGAAATTGATCTGCATCGCCTTTAGATGTGCTTAATTTATTTTCAACCACTTCTAAGCGTCCATTTAAAAAACGCATTTGCTCTTCGATATCGGACAAGCGATTCGATACATCTGCATTACTTCTTTGAATAGAGCCCATTTGCTGCTGAAGAACCTGTCTTTGCTCTCCAGACCTAACATCAGAGCGAGTTTGCAAACACCCCGTCAGTCCAAGAAAAAAAACAGCACCCAATACCCAAAAAGTTTTTTGAAAAAAATGAGGGCCTCTCATCATAAAACATCTCCCGATCTTTGGCGGCTCAAACGAGCACTGTTTTCAGCTTTCTCCGCGGCTTGTTTAGCCTTCAGAAATTCAATTCGAGCCTCGTCCCAATGAGAGTCTTGATATAAAAGACGACCCCTTCTATAGGCCTCTTCAGCCTGATGCCAAAACCCGGGAGAAAGTTGAGGGGCTTGCACATCTCGAGCTGCATCCAATGCAGCTCGAGCCAATGTGTATTCATTAATGGGAACAGGGCCCGTTTGACAGCCCTGTAAACAGAATGTGAAGAGGCTAAATAAACTGATAAAAATAAGCTTTTTCACAAATCTATAAATTGGAAAAAGAATCCTTATTGAACAGGAACAAAGTTAGCACGACGGTTTTTAGCCCATGCTTCTTCATTCTCTCCTTGAACAAGAGGTCTTTCTTTACCGTAAGAAATAGTTTTCATACGAGAAGTCGGAACGCCCAGGCTCTTTAAATAAGCTTTAACGGCGTTAGCGCGACGTTCTCCTAAAGCCAAGTTGTATTCAATACTGCCACGGCTATCTGTGTGACCTTCGATTTGAATGCTCACTTTAGGATTTGATTTCATCCACTCAGCATTACCTTTTAAAGTATCGCGAGCTTCAGATGTTAAAGATGATTTATCAAACCCAAAATAAACAGTAGAAAGTCCAGCTATTTTACCGCTATCAGAACCTTGAGCATCAAAGTTCATCGCTGAAGAATCAACGGAGTCTTGAGCAACAGGAGTTTCACCAGATGCATCCGAAGAACTTTTCTCTCTTCCTTTACATCCAAAAATCATGAAAGCTGTCATTCCCAAAATAAGGGCATTCCGAAGTTGCTGAGTCACCATGCGAGTCGTTCCTTGAGTCATTTCGATTTCTCCTCCTGTGAGAGTTTCAAATTTACTAAACCCCATTGATGTTGCCACGCTTTCAGTCCATCATGCAAGGTATGTTGAAAATCATTTTCATTTTTTTGTTCATTTTAACATTCATGAACAACTCTTCTTGGGCGTCTTCTATGTCTCCCAACAAGAAAGTCCAAGTCCTCGAAACCCAACACTTTCAAATTTTCTATTATGCCGAGCAGCAAGACCTGGCTCAACTTTATGCCAAACAATTTGAAGTGGCTTGGAACTTTTTAGGCGGCCTCTACCAATCCAAGCCTGAAGATAAAATAGTTGTGATTTTAAATGATAGCT
>DAHVKR010000089.1 GCA_027320785.1 Bdellovibrionales bacterium | reverse complement strand
CACACAACCGATATCTACACTCCATTGGCGTTGGTCATCTGGCGGTCTTGGCATTTGATTCTATTTTTGGAGCTTATCCCTTTTCAAAAAATTCCGTAAAGATGAGATTGCGCCAAACTTTTCGCCTGGCAGCTCTTCTTCATGATGTGGGACACGGTCCCCTTAGTCATGCCATTGAACAGGTGATGCCTCCCCTATCAAAGTTAAAGGTCAAAGCTTATGACTCTATGGTCGAAAGACAAGCCAATCATGAAGACTATACAATCAAGTATGTCACCGAATCTTCTATCGCGGATACCATTCGTTCCCAATTTTCAGATATTGACCCCTATCATGTGACCTGTCTGATTGATAAAGATCTCCCCGAAAAGGATGATTTCTTTAAAGATAATGGCATCGACTTTCGCCCCATTCTTTCTCAGCTTGTGAGTTCAGAATTAGATGTGGATCGCATGGATTATCTGGAGCGAGATTCTTATTTTTGTGGAACCAACTACGGCAAGATCGATATGGAATGGCTCATTCAAAACTTAACCGTTCACCTCGTTGAGGGAAAGGCCTATCTTGCCTTGAATCGTCGAGCTCTTTACTCCTTCGATGATTTCTTGATCTCGCGACACCATATGCACTTGATGGTTTATTTCCATCATAAAAGTATTATCTATGAGGAAATGCTGAATCGGTATCTAACTTCACCTGATTGCTCTTTCTTTTTACCCGCGGATATACAAGAGTACACTAAATACAGCGACTATAAGCTTCACGAACACCTGACGACCGTTGGAAACGCCTGGGCACAGCGAATCGCAGCTCGAGCCCCTTATAAAGTTTTAATTGAAATGCATAACGTGGCTGACGAGGCTCGCCCCGAAAATATGAAATCTGAAATTGAGAAGCGTGGAATTGATGTCATCTGGGCTTCTTCGCACGTCCGTCTCTCAAAATATCACACGGCCACAGAACACAAAAGTTATCCGATGTTTGTCGTCGATCAGTATGATCCGTGGGTTGAGCCAACTCAAATTGAGCGAACGACTGAAATTTTTCAAAAATACGAAGGAACACGAGTGATTGATCGTCTCTACGTAGCGCCTGAGTCTTTTGCTGATGCTGAAAAAATTCTGAAAGATCTTCGAGGTCCTTCTAAATGAAAATTCTCGTAATCGGCTCTGGAGGACGTGAACATGCTCTTGTTAAATCATTTCGGCTCAGCCCTCATGTAACAGAAATTCACGCAATCCCTGGTCATGATGGCATGTCTCAAGAGGCCCTTTGTCATCCAGATATCAACTGGCATAACTTTGAGTCTATTGTTCACTTTTGCTCCATTCATGAAATTGATTTTGTTATGATTGGCCCTGAAGATCCTCTGGTCAGCGGTCTCAGTGATTTTCTTAGAAGTCGTGGTATTCATTGCATTGGCCCCGATCAAGAGGCGGCTCAACTGGAGGGCTCTAAAGTTTTTGCAAAACTTTTTATGCAGGAGGCTCATGTCCCAACAGCTGCTTTTGCCATTGTGGAGTCTGTGCAAGAGACTCTTGCTGCTAGTGAAAAATTCACCCCCCCCTACGTTTTGAAAGCTGATGGGCTTTGTGCAGGAAAAGGTGTCACTCTTTGCCAAACAATAGACGAACTTAAAATAGCGGCTGAAAATTATTTTGATAAAAAGATTTTTGGTGCGGCAGGTGAGAAAGCACTACTTGAACAGTTTTTACCTGGCTTTGAGCTCAGCTTTACCATTCTCACAAATGGAGATAAATACGCAGTACTCCCCATGGCTCAAGATCACAAAAGATTACGAGATCAAGATCAAGGCCCCAACACAGGGGGCATGGGTACGGTGGCGCCCCTGTCTCTGAAAGAGGGTTGGACAGAGCAAATTATTTCGCAAGTTGTAGAGCCGACCATAGCTCAAATGAAAAAAAGAAATTTTCTTTATCGAGGAATCCTCTTTATTGGAATTATGATGACTCCCGATGGCCCTCGAGTCATTGAATACAATACTCGCTTAGGAGACCCCGAAACTCAGGTCATCTTACCCTTGCTGGACGTCGATACAGCAACTTTATTTCATGAGCTCTCTAAGGGAAATTTAATCCCATTCAAAATCAAAAACCTTTCTGTTACCTGCGTAATAATGGCCGCTCTTGGCTATCCCGAGTCTCCTCAAAAAGGAGCTCTCATTGAAGGACCTCTGCACTTGGATGATGGGAACCAATGGGTGATTCATGCCGGTACTCAAAAAAAAGAGGGACAGTATTTCGTCAATGGAGGGCGAGTCCTTGGATGCGTGGGAATGGGGCCTGATACGGAAGCCTCTATTAAAATGGCTTATCAGGTTGTCTCTCAGATAAAAAGTCAGGGATTACAATATAGATCTGATATTGGAGCTAAAGTTAAAAGGACCACTTAAGGCCGACAGAGCTTAAGTCTTCATCGCGAGACGTGATGTGACTCACATATAGATCTTTATTATGAAGAACCTTTTTTCTAAGCTCATAGTCTGTTTTATGATCACGCATATTATAGCTGACAGAGGCATCTACATAGCCCTTGTAATCCACCTTAGATGTCGCCTCTAAAGCCTGAACTTGAAAGTTCAGCTTTTGTTTCACGCCCGTATCTGAAGAAGGTAAATCAACTTCTGCCTTCATGGATTTCTCGACTTTTTGAGCTGCTTGTACAATGGATACATGTTGCATAGTAGGTGATTTCAACCATACACCAATCGCCTTATCACCGATCTTTTTAATAGCATCGCTTGACGAGTCCGTCGTTGACAGGTTTGTAGGTACAATTTTTTTATAGTCCTCTCGACTTAAAAAAGGTGGAATTTGATACTGAGGAATTTGAGTGACCTTATAACCTCTGTACTTGCTCGTATGAACAGACTTATAAAGATAAGATCTTCGACGAGTCACTTTCTGACTCTTTTTTCTCTTTATTTTTTTCTTATGATGATACTTCTTTAAGTTTTGAATTTGCTTCTGTAGGTTCTTGTTCGATGACGCCGAAATCGCTCGAGGGCTTTTCGCCTGTGCGAAACAAACTGCTAATAATAGGTGGCAAAATAGAACCAATCTCATACCTGATTTATGCAACTTCAATTTCCTTGCCAGTTTTTTACGCTCTTTCCCCTTAAAAGAGAGCTTATAAGCAATCTGTTGGGGGGCCCTTTCAGGGTGTCAAAATTCGAGACAGAACCCTGTTACTCTTACAAGTATCCCCTAAAACCCGAGAGAGCCTCAACTTGAGACATTTAGGCCAACATTTTGCAAATACCTCCTTAAAGGTTTCGAAAGTTTAGAATTGTTCAGCACAAGACAAGTCTTTTCAGTCGCTTAGAACGATCCAAAGACTTCCTGTTTGCCAAAAAGTGTTCACTGTCTGCGCGAGAGACAGTGAGGAGATCTAGACTTTCATCGAAAGGAAGAGGTCTAACGTATGCGCCGAAAAATGAGAGTACCCACATCTTATATAATTGTTGCAGCTCTTTTGAGCTCAAGCTTTGCATGGCAAAGCCAAGCCTTTGCAGAAAATAATGACCTCTTTCCCAACATTAAAGATACGCCACAAATCGGTGGAGGAAGTAACAGCAGTGATAGCCCTGGTCCCGTTACCATAGACGAAACCGGATCATCTAATAATAGTGGCAATGACATACCTTACGCACCTCTTGCTCCTCTGAGCCCCTACCCCATCGGCGGTGGCGGCTACTACCCAAGCTCTTCATCCTCTTCGTCCTCAACTCGTCCCTCGGGAATTGACTCTCAACCTATAGCCGGGGCTATGATTCGTACAGCCAATGTACCTAGTCAATATAGCTGTCCTCTTTTTGAAAATAGTAACTATCAAGATCTCAATATTGCCATCGCAAGTTTGACCAACTCGATACAGAGTGTATCCGATCAATGCCAAAGCTCTCAGCCTCAAATTGAAAACGTCAAACAAACCAGTGAGCAAATTCGCCAATCTATTCTGCAGCTTCAGGCGTACGTGCAAGACCCCGCGCACGGCTATGATAATGTGAACCAACTTCAAGGTAACGTCAGTAACCTCGTTATGGGCATTGATCGCATGTCTGAAGTCTTTCGCAATGTCACAACTCTTTCTAAAGATTGTGGTCGCAAAAGCATGAGCTGGGGACGTGTGGCGCTTGATTTTAACAATGTTATCAACTCCGCCTCACCATTCCTTCTTTTGCTAGCAGCAACTCAACCTGCTTTGTCTTTAGCTGTTAAAGGCGCTATTATGGGAACTGTTGTGGGAAGTAATGTAATCTCCACGATGGCTCAGGTTATTCAAAACAACACAGTCCACATGGAAATTGCAGACCAAAGAAATGCTGTTCTTCAAAATACTTGTCAGTTCACGAAGATAGCTAAAAAAATTAATTACATCCAACTCGCTCGCAGCGGTCGCTTTCAAGAACTCGAAAAGCAACTTAAAGATGGAGTACATACTTATGCTATGAAGATTGCAGGTGGCTCCACGTACATGGATAATGTGCTCAATGTACGAGGAAATCTTCGCAATAACATCGGAAGCATTCAAGCGGCTGTCCGATCTGATAAGGACGCTCTTGAAGAGGTTAATCTTTCAATCCGAGACGCAAAAAATAATGCTCTTTTGATTTGTATCCAGGGAAAGCAGCTCGCTCAAATGGCACAAGATGATAATTCTTTCCCGAACTCTGTTCAGCAAAGAATTCTTGATGCCTACCAACAAAACAATTATTTAAAAAATATCGACTTAACAGATTTCCAGGCAGCCTTTGGACAACCTCGCCTAACCAATCGAGATGAGGATGAAAAGCTAAAAGTTAAAGTGCAGTTCCTGATTAAAACTTATCAAATGCTTCTGAATCGAATTGTGAATTTTTCCGAAGATCCTGCAGGAGAAGAGGCAGCGACATGTGCTGCTACCACAATGGCTTTTGTTTCGCATATCAATAAAATGGTCAGTGAAACAAGCAATATTTTAGTAGGCGATCTTAGCAACATTGAAAACGATCTTTCCAAAAATGAAGAATATAAAAAATGGAAGGCAGAATTCGATAAGGTTGTAAATGAACAAGAGAATACGAACCGAATGGCCCGAGTTCTACGCGAGCTCACTAAACCCGGAACAGGCGTCTATAATCGGTCCGAGTTCGCTGAAGCCGCTGCCAACCTGAAACGAAGTTTGATGGGCGAAAGACATGGTCTCTTTGGAGGTGAGTCTCCTGTTTTTGCTTGGCTTGACTATAAACGAACACAATTTGCTCGATCAAAAGCATCTTTTGAAAGAACCTTTAAAGATATATCAGATAAAGCCTTTGGCCTGACAAAAACAGGCCTTGGTGTCTATGCCAAGACCTCATCACAAATGAATACACAAATTATAGCGGATCTTAAAATGGCTCAAAATCTAAACATTATGAATAAAAAGACTCTCCCTCTGAACTCTCCCCAATGGGAACTTGCCTGTTTGGATTTACAAAAGGCTGTGAAAGATTACGCCGATGCATTAGATCACCTCGGAACTACGCATTTTATGTGTGATATGATTTGGGATTATCTAGATAACTCTGTGGATCCTAATATTATTCATTATTGTCGTGGATATGCCAACTACACGGGCAAACAGTCGATGCGCCAAAAGTCTTATATTGACCAAGCTACATATGATCTGAGTTATAAGCCTTCGCGTAATGTTTTGAGTGTTCAAGATCAAGCCAATTTGGTTGCGAAAAAGATGATCGAAATTGGCTGTCGTTTGCCGAAGCCAAGTGACACGCCGTAAAGGTGGCTAGTTATCATCCAAGATGTAATTGATGGGGTCCACTGGGACTCCATTAATTCGAACTTCATAATGACAGTGAGGTCCCGTCGAGCGACCTGTATTACCAACGGCCGCAATCACATCGTACTTAGATACTTTTTGCCCAACACGCACATAGATTTGAGAGTTATGTGCAAAACGAGTGGTCACACCAAATCCGTGGTCAATACTGACAAGTTTTCCGTAAGACTCGTCATAACTTGCAAAAATCACAACACCGTCCGCGGGTGCTACGACTGGAGACCCCGGAGCTGCCGCAATATCAAGTCCGGCATGCAGCTGCATTTTGTTTGTAAAGGGATTTAAACGAT
>DAHVKR010000088.1 GCA_027320785.1 Bdellovibrionales bacterium | reverse complement strand
GCTGAGGAGACAGTTCTTAACTATAATCCTATTAAGTTTGAACTTGGGACGCCTCCTCAAGCATTGAACTACTTAGAGTCAAAAAAACAAGGTGCCGATTTTCGAATGAATGACGTGATTCGTATTCAAACGGGTGTTGAGCAGATTGAAAAAGAAAGTTATGAAGAAAGAATTGAAACGAAGGCTCTTGAAAAGCTAAAAGAGGTTGAAGAAAAGGCTTATAAGGAAGGCTATAAGCTGGGACTTGATGAGGGCACGAAAAAAGCTTTCGAGGAACATTCCGGTATCATTCAGGAATCTCTTTCAGAGATGTCAGAAATTGTTAAAACACTTAAAAACATGAAAGTTGAAATGGGACATTTTAATGAGGCTCATCTTGTAAAACTCCTGTTTCACATGGCTTCAAAACTAGCCCAGCATCATTTAGAATATGATAATCAGCCCATTGTGGAAGTTATTCGTCACGCGGTTGAGTTGGCTCAAGGGGAAGAAAATATCATAATCCATGTTTCAGATAAGCAACTGGCCTTTTTGGAAAATCTCCAAGCTCAACAAAAAGTCGAGTTTGATTTTCTTCAAACAATCAAGTTTGTAGCAAACCCTGATATTTCTGTTGGAGGTTGCATAGTTGAAACAAACTACGGTGAGGTAGATGCTCGCACCGAGCAAAGGGTCGAACAACTCTGGCTGAATTTAAAGGAAAATATCCCGCGCGTTAAAGATAAACTGGTAGGATAAAATGAGTGCGGAAGTAGACTTCAATAAATATGATCGATTGATTGATAAAATTCATCTATCTCGCGATAGTGGCAAAGTCATTGAAGTTAAAGGGCTTCTAGTAAAGGGTTATTTGCCCGGTGCCTCTTTGGGCTCTCTGGTTGAAATTTTTCCTCAAGAATATGATGAAACGATCATGGCCGAAGTCGTAGGCTTTCAGGATAAACATGTTCTCATGATGTCTTTGGGAGACATGAGAGGTGTTTCTCTTGGATCTAAAATTATCTTAGCCCGCTCAATTGCAACAGTAAAAGCATCCGATCAATTATTAGGACGAGTTATTGATGGTCTAGGCCTTCCCCTTGATAAGGGAAGCGAAATTGAAACTTTTGAAGAACGTCCTCTTTATAAGCAAGTTCGAAACCCACTGGAGAGACGACCGATTCGGCAGCCTCTGGATCTAGGAATCCGTGCCATTAATGGCCTTTTGACGGTAGGTCTTGGGCAACGTGTTTCCATTATGGCCGGTTCTGGTGTGGGTAAATCTGTGCTACTGGGAATGATGGCGAAAAATACAAAGGCAGATGTCAATGTGATTGCCATGATTGGTGAGCGGGGTCGGGAAGTTCGAGAATTCATCGAAAATGACCTGGGTGAGGAAGGACTTAAACGGTCTGTTGTTGTGTGTGTGACGAGTGATCAGAGTCCGCTTCTCAGAATGCGTGGGGCTTTCGTGGCGACGGCGTTGGCTGAATATTTTTGTGAACAGGGGAAGAACGTTCTTCTCATGATGGACTCTGTAACGCGTTTTGCGATGGCTCAGAGGGAAATTGGTCTCAGTATCGGCGAGCCCCCTTCTACGAAAGGCTACACTCCCAGTGTATTTTCGACATTACCGAAACTTCTCGAAAGAGCTGGGTCTTATGAAAATGAAGGAAGTATTACAGGTCTTTATACGACTCTTGTAGAGGCTGATGATAATAATGATCCTATTGGAGATGCAGTACGGTCTATTGTGGATGGACATATTGTTTTATCAAGGGCTTTGGCTCATAAAGCACATTATCCAGCAGTTGATGTTTTGCAAAGCTCTAGTCGTGTGATGAAGTCCGTGTCTCCGCCTGAACAAATCAAGTGGGCTCAAATGATTAAAGAAATACTTGCAACCTATAAAGATGCTGAGGATTTGATTAATATTGGAGCCTATAAGGCGGGAAGTAATCCTCGAATTGACAGAGCTGTTAAGAGTATTGATCAAATTAATGAATTTTTAAGGCAACGAGTGGACGATCCCACTGACTATCAAATGACATTAAGAATGATGCAGCAAATTTTAGTGAGCTCATCGTGAAGTTTAAATTTAAATTAGACAAAGTTTTACGCCATCGACAGATTCTCGAAAGTCTTGCGCAGAAGGATTTCCAAGAAGTCCAAGCTGAACTTAATAAACAGTTAGATGCCTTGGAGCAGATGAAAATGGGTAAACAACAAGCGCGTGAGAAAGCCTTTAAAATACAAAGCCAGACGGGTGGCCAGGTCCTAGAGGATCTTAGGCAAATCGGAGACTTTATTTCTTTGCAGGACATACGAATTGAAAATCAGATGAAAGTCGTAGAAGAATGTGAAAAATTGGTCGAGGCTAAGCGTGAAGTATTGCGACAAAAAGCAATGGATACGAAAATATTAAAAAGGCTAGAAGATAAGAAAAGACAGCAGTTTATAGAAGAGGAGCGAAGGCTTGAACAAAAAGAAATGGATGATAACTCTTCTATGAGATTTGATATTATGAAGAAGATGCATGAATAAGGAAGTCGGAATAAGAGAATGAAAACAGGATATGATCAATTCTTTAAAAATGCCCGCAATGCTGCCGAAGGAAAGCCGCCAGCATCGGCTTCTTTAAAAAACAGAAAAGAAAAAAGCCAGCAGCATTTAACTCGAAAGCGAAGAAAAAGAGTGAAGTTTCCGACATTCGCTCTCTTTGTCAGCATGATGGGTTTTTTTCTCGCCTATGCAGGATATATAAACTACGACAAAATCAGCCTCTATCTAAACAAAGTCGATTTTTCAATGCTGACTTTTGCTAGTGCTGAAGAGGGACACTCGCCAAAGACTGAAAAAAGTGAAACGGCAACAGTGCCTCAGAATTTTACAAAACCCGTTGTCGCAGAGCCCTCAGGTGAAGATCTAAATCATTTGATGAAATTAGTTGAAAGAAAGAAAGAGCTTGATGCGAGAGAAGAAGAATTAAATCGCATGGAAGCTGAAATGAGTAAACAAAAAGATGATCTACAAAAGAAAGTAGCAGATTTAGAAAAAATTCGAACTTCCATTTCAGCTATGCTTGAAGAGCGTGTTAAGACAGATGATAAGAAAATAGAAACTTTGGTTCAGTTTTATTCAAACATGAAACCACCTCAGGCTGCGAAAGTATTTGAAACTCTAGATGAAGACTTAGCGGTTCAAATTTTAGGTCGTATGAAAAAGAAAAGCGCAGCTGATATCTTGAATTTAATGAAGCCTGAAAAGGCACAAATGTTTACAGAAAGATTTGCAGGATATAAACGGACGATGGCCTCTGAGCCCGAGAAAAATACACCCGCTGATCAGAATGCACAAAACGATCAGGGTGGTTCAGGTTCGGATCAGGCCGCTCCGCAAGATGTACCTAGCAAACCCTAGGTAGAAAAGGAGGAAATTTGTTAGCAGGACTCGTCAATACGGGTCCAACACTGAAAACGCCGGTACAGGATTCTAAGGATAGGAATTCAGAAGCAAAAGGTCAGAACTTTGGAGATATACTGGGCACGAAAGCAGAACCCAGAAGTTCAGAAAAAAGTGATATCTCAAAGTCAGAACCAAAGGTTATAAAGTCTACACCAGATCGAACAAACGATCTGTCTTTCAGGGATCGAAGTAGAACTGATAACCAAGAAAGCTCTGATAGCAAGACTGAGAGTCCCCCGGATCCAAAAGTGATGGATCCGAGAACAAGCGTCTTGAAAGCTAAAAGAGAGCAGGCTATTCGAAAATTCATGGACTCATTCGAGAGTGAATTCGGAATACCACCACAGGAGATGGTGGGTGCCATGTCTCAGCTTACAACGCAGGATCTCGAAAAGCCGCCAGATAAAACGGCAGACTCGATCATTTCGAAGCTTGGGCTTTCTCCACAAGATGAGCTCAAGGCGAAGAAAATGTATATGGGTCTACTGATGCAGTTGAAGCAGATCGACTCATTTTCGACTTTACCGAAAGTGCAGGATGATCTACTCAGCCAAATGTCGGCTCAGCGTGTACTTTTGTCAGCACAGAAAAAAGATGTCATGACAGGGCAAGTTCAAAACTTGAACGATCGATTTTGGATGAAGAATGGAATGAGTGAAAAAGCTCTTCCAACAGCTCAAGATCAGATTCAAGCGCATGAATTTCTCAAAAAAATGGTGACAGCTGAGGCTTCGCAACTAGAGGGTCTTCCCGAAGATGATCCTAAAGTAGTGGCAACAACTGAAAAAGTAATGAAGCAGCTTGAAATGGAAATGCCTCAAGTGAAACAAGAGGGGGTAGAGGGCAAAGACTCTCAGCCTTCTGAGGTTCACCAGGCGCAGTCTTTCATTCCGGAAGTAGCTTCTGGTAAAGTATTGTCTCATCAGCAAAAAATGTCTCAGCAGCAAAGTGGTCAGCAGAATATGAACCAAAATTCAAATTCCATGCAGACTGAAAATCTGAAATCTCACGTTTCAGTTAGTCGAGAAGCACTTGCTGCTGAATTTAAGAGTTTGGGACTTAAAGTTCCAGAAGAACATTCGCCCTCTCATAAAATAGAAAAGGCCGATGTTGAAGCTCTCTTAAATCCAAGTGGTCAAGTGTTGCCTCAGGCTAAGATTGATACGCTCAAGGCCATGCTCGCGACAATGGGGCCACAACATCCTGTTGAGATGACGCCTACGCAGAAAACGGAAAATATTCAGCAGATTATGAATCAAGCCCAGATTCTTCTTAAAAATGGAGGCGGCGAAGTTAAAGTCGAGATGACTCCGGAAGGTATGGGATCAATTCAGATGAAGCTGCAAGTTGCGGATGGTAAAGTTCAACTCCACATGAACACAGAAACAAAAGAGGCAAAAAAATTGATTGAAACCTCAATGAATGACTTGAAGCAGTCATTGGCGGCCCATCAATTATCTGTCGACTTAGTGAAAGTGGATGTGGTGAATCAGACAGGCTCTTCGCACCATGCTCATAACGATTTACAGCAACAAATGCAGAATTTCCTCAATCATCAACAGAGAGAGGGAACGCGCCAGTTCTGGAATCAGTTCAATGAAAATTTTGGTAATCGACAAGCTCGTGAAAATTATTACGATGCTAGGAATATTCAAGCCCCGGCAAAAGACCAACTTTTACCAGGATTTAATTCTACATCTAACAATGGTCGAGCTTCTAGAGATGGACGAGGAAATAGTCTGAATTTAGTGGCATAATAAGACTTTCAGGGGAGGAAACATGGGAGTTGTAAGTGTAGGAAGAACAACGAAAGCATTTGGAAATACCGAAGGGCCAATAGAGTCTTCTAGCAATTTGACTTCTAATTTATCGGCAGGTGAATTAAAAAAACTGGGTGCAGACAATGTCGGAGATGTTCTTAATAAAATTGCAGATCCGAATTGGACTGATCCAGCTAAAAAGATGCGCACTGTTGGTAATGATAAACTTGATAAAGAAGCCTTTTTCAAGTTGATGTTGGCGCAGCTTAAAAATCAAGATCCAACAAATCCCATGAAGTCTCATGAAATGGCAGCTCAATTGGCAAACTTTTCGAGTCTCGAGCAAATGAGTAATATGAATCATACATTGACTGAGATGAAGGATGGACAAAAGCCACTTGAGCAATTTCAAGCCCTCAACTTTATAGGTAAAGCAGTCGCGGGTGATAGCTCTAAAATTGTCAGGGCACGCGGAGATACGAATCATGATTTTAATTTCACGTTAAAGTCTCCTGCCGCTAAGGTAGAGATTCGTGTACGCAACAATGACACAGGAGACATCATCCGTACGATTGATTTGCAAAAGCTTAAAGAGGGTGACAACAAGTATGTGTGGAATGGAATGAACGATAAAGGTCAGGCTGCACCTGCTGGAAATTATCAGTTATTCGCAGAGGCTTACAATGATGCTGGACAAAAAGAGGCGATTAAAACAGATTTCGAAGGAGTTATTACGGGTGTGAATTATTCACCTGAGGGACCTGTTTTATTAGTGGGTAATCAGTCTGTTAGACTGAGAGATGTGAAGAAAATCCAAGACCCAAGCCTTATGAAGAACGACCAGAAAACAAATTCTGTGGTCGAGTCCAACTTGAAAAACAAAGCTGCAACGGATCAAACTGTTAAAAAGCAGGGTGCGAGCGGTTCTGCAGATGCCACAGCGGCATCTGGAGACAAATCTCATGCAG
>DAHVKR010000087.1 GCA_027320785.1 Bdellovibrionales bacterium | reverse complement strand
TACCTGCCCAGAAAGACCCAAACAAAGCGCCAATAAGACCTGGAAAAATAAAGCTCATGAATATGGCCAGCGGAACATAGTATTTATTTTGCCAAGCAATGAGAGAGTCATTTTCAAGATCTGGAGCGGAGATGGGAATGTTGACAGACTTTTTGTCGAATAGCCATCCCATGTGAGCGTACCAAAACCCTTTTGTGATGGAGTAGGGATCTTCTTCGCTATCTACTTTTTGATGATGTTTACGGTGATCAGAACTCCATTTTAAGGCGGAACCCTGCCAAGCGGAAGCCCCGATAAGCAAGAAGAGAAGTTTAGGAATTGTATGAGCTTCATAGCTCTTGTGTGAAAAAAGTCGATGATAACCTGCTGTGATACTCAGGTTTGTGAGGATGGCATAAATAAGTGCGAATATGAGAACTCCTGTAGGGAAGCCATTTTCAATAATATACCAGGGTACTGCAATAAATGTGATAAGAGGGGTAATGATGAAAAAGAGGGCGGTAGGCCAGTAAATTTTGTTTAATCGACTCATACTATTCCTTTGAGGTCTTAAATAAGGACATCCTACTCTATATAATAGACTAATATGATGAGTTTCCGACATAAAAAGTGAGTCTTGACTCAAAATAAAAGAACTAGCCTGATTGTGAGTTTTAATCTTAATATAAGAGAAACCATCTGCTTGTACTTGTGGCCAGTATCTGACTTTCGTATTCAAAATAAGGATTTAAGAGAATGAACTACAAGTTACTGATCGTAGATGATGAGCCTGGAATACGAGATAGCCTGCGTGAATACTTTGAAATGCAGGACTTTAGTACAGATGTGGCAGATTGTGGTGAAGTTGCACTCGAAATGGCTCGTTCCCATGACTATGACCTCATTTTGTCAGACGTGAGAATGCCTAGGGGTGATGGTGGGTATCTACTTAAAAAGATAAGAGAAAAGCACGATAATCGCCCTTATTTTATCATGATGAGTGGCTTTACAGATTTAACTGTTGAGCAAGCTTGTGCGGGTGGAGCTGTTGCTCTTATGACAAAGCCAATTAATCCAACAGAGGCGCTTCGAATCGTACAAAGATTATTGCAGCCTGAAAGTTCTAAGTGGCAGTGGGATACTGCAGATGTGACCTCACGTCGTGTGGTTTCGATCTCAGCTTCAGACTTGGCGGAAGCTTGTGGAAAAGGCTTTGCTTCCTGTGGTCATATGGGAATTTTTATTGAGTCCTCTGATATGCTACCTAAAGTTGGTGAAAACATTGAGGTTAGTTTTTCGAGCCCTCGTTGTAAAGTGCGTGGGCAAGTATTGTGGGCGCGTGCTCATGAGCGAGACAGTCTCAAGAGAGGCTTTGGTATTTCCATACACCAGGCGACATCCGACTTCCTGAATCAATTTGAAAAAATTCGGGCTGATCTGCAATCGATCGCGACGGTCCCTAATAATTAAAACCTCTTTTTTTTGTCGCGGCTGACCTGTTTAATTCCGAGGGCCATCTGTTCGCTGCGAATGAGCTCTGGATCTGGGTTAGAGTCGCGCTGTAGGTCTACAATATTTTTTTTATGCTGCTCGATTTCAAGTGTGGAAGAAATGATATCGCGAAGAACACTGAGTGTAATGGGCTTATCGATAAAGTCCACGGCTCCCAACTTAAGAGCTGATTGAACAAGATCCTTTGTGCCATTTCCCGTGATAAAGATAACAGGCGTATGAACCCCTTTGAGTCGGAGACTTCGTACGAAATCATGCCCTGAAAGAACAGGCATTAAGATATCGGAAATAATGAGATCGTAGTGATTGCTTTCAAAAAGAGCCAGAGCAACCTGGCCATTTTCAGCTATATCAATATGGGGGTATTCATTAATTAAAAGTTGTTTTATTGAGTCCGCAAGATCGGACTCATCCTCAACAATTAAGATCTTATAGCTATGCATACACTCTCCTATCTTAGAGGCTCATTAACATTTAAATCAATAAGCAGAACGAGAAGAGCGTGGCTTGTATGCTAACGAGACTTTACGCGGACTTTTTTTTTGAACGTTTTTTGTAAACCTTCGCTTCGATTACGACGCGAGAGTCTTCCAACATCACGTGCACTAAAGTGTCGCGATTAATCTTCAACATATCAATCAGTTTTTGAAAGCAATGAGATGGCGGTGCGCAAAGGCCACGCTCCCAGTTTGAAACAAACTGACTATTCATATTACCTAGTGCGGATGCAAGCTCGCGCTGAGTGAGGTTTGCATCAACACGCTTCTGTTTTAAAAAGTTTCCGAGATTAGCAAATTCAGTCATGAGGCAATACTACGACAAAATAATGTTTTCTATCAACATATTTGTCATGACATAATGATAGTTTTTTAAAATTGAGATGCATTAAAATTACATAACCTCATATTTAGAAAAGAAATGAATTTAAAATAGGCATATTTCTTCTGCAGCTGTATTAGGAAATATCCTACATTTTTTAGTGGGAATGCATTGGGTTTCGGCATCTGTTGCAGGTTTTGCATTAGCATTATCTTCAACGGCATTCTCTTTACAGTCTTTAATTGAAAAAGGTGAGCTTAAGACTCCTTATGGTCAGGCCATATTTTCTGTTTTATTGATGCAGGATATTTTAGCGATACCAGCATTAGCGATTATTCCTTTGCTGGGGTCAGTCAAATCTGGTGTGGAGACATCGACGCTTCCCTCTTTGGGGGTAGTCGTTCTTTTTATCACCCTCCTAATTATTTCATCGCGCACTTGGGTAGGTGCACTTTTTCGTTGGATCGCTCAATCTGGAAGCCGAGAAATTTTCACAGCTCTCACGCTATTCCTAGTTTTGGGAGTTTCTTTCGCCATGCATGGCCAGCCAGGAAAGCGCTCAAAGAACGGCTTTGAATTTGGCTTTAGGGGGAGAGTTTGCCTTTGTGATTTCATCTGTGACATTGAAAACTTCGCTCTTAACTCATGAGCAGGCAAATTTTTTAAATCCAATCGTTACGTTTTCAATGGTCGTGACTCCCGTCCTATTATTTTTGCAAGAAAGAGTCGGAAGGAAGAAATTGCGGGCGCCTTCGCAGCCAGACAAGTTTGATCATTTTGGGAATTATGAGTCGCAAGTTGTGATTGCAGGCTTTGGTCGCTTTGGCCAAATTTTTGGAAGAATCTTAAGGGCGCAAATTCTTTTCAAAACTTAACGAAAAGAAATAAAGTTAAAAATTTTGTATACAGTTTCTCAGCGAAAAAAGGAGTCAAGATTCTCTCTTTTGCCAATGTGGGGAATCATTTGCATCTTCATGTGAAGCTTCATAATTCGCATCTATATAGAGCTTGGATTCGTGGACTCAGTTCGGGTCTGGCTATGATTTCTATGGGACTAGAGGGGCTACGGCAGCTTAAAGACAAAAAACAGAAATTTTGGGATCAAAGACCTTTTTCTCGAGTGATACTCAACTTTCGTCACTTCTTAAATACGAAATCCTACGTAGAAGTAAATGTTCTGGAAGGGATGGGCATGCCTCGTTTAGAGGCTGAGCTCTTGATTTATGGATCAAGAAAGTATTTTAAATCGGGGTAAGTGCTGACCCCCGGGCCTTAATCAGATGGGTTTATTCTTAATTCGCTAAGACTGTTAATGGCTATACTCTTGCTTCATAACCTAACCAAGAGGTGTTTTATGCGGCCTTTGGGTTCTTATTTGGCATTTATAGTCATTTCGTCCATTACATCGACAGTGCTTGCAGCGCCATTATTGGATGGTCTCTATAGTGTAGCCGGTCGGGATCAAGAAAAAGGCGAGTATCAGGGCCAAGTTCAAATTAAAGGTAGCGAAATTATTCGAATTGTGAAGTTTAAAGACTACACCTTTTGGGGAAATCAAGTCGAGACAGTTTGGGACGGGCATATTCAAGGAAGTGAAATTGATTTTACACTTAAGCCAACAGAGACTTTGACAACATTTAATGACTTTCAACTTTCTGCTGAGCAATTAAAAAACCCCACACGTCTTCATCAAGAAATTAAACTGAATCAACCTATTCACTTTCTAAATTCAGAAGAGTCTTGGAAGTTAATATCTTCTGATCCCGGGGCTCAGCCTCTTTGGAAAAGCGAGAGATCACGTATTTCAGCCAATGGAAACCAGGCGAACTGGCTGGTTAAGCTCGCAAAATTTTTTGGAATTCAAAAGGTTATAAATCTTTATCAAGATATGGGACGTCAGAGTCAGTGGGGCAATCGTCCTGAGTTTATCAATAAACAAAACTGGGCTATCGTAGATCCAACGGACTTCAATTTTTATCAAAGCAATAAGAATGTTGTTCGGCTGACTAATAAAACAATCAATCCAGTTTCCTTGGCTGAAGCTACTCAAAGGAAAAATGCCTATGGTCAAACCCTATCAGAAAAAGCTCGATACTTTGAGAGTGAAACAAAAGCTTACAATCTAAATCCAGTTGGAATGTTAGAGGCAGCACTTGTCGATAAGAATCGAAATAAAATTCAGTCTCTTGCGGATTATGATTCGACCCTTTGGACAGGAGTCTACGTTTGGACACAGGCATTGCGCTATAAACAAACAGGTAATCCCGAAGCCTACGAGAATATGAAGTCAGCACTCAAAGGACTTATCACATTAACTAAAATTACAAATAATCCTGAACAGTTTGCTCGAACATTATTGGTCTCGCCTGCCACAGAGAGAGCGCAACGACCTGGTATGGTTCAGGGAGAAGGCCCCTATGCTAACTTGAAATGGCAGCAAATCGGAAATAACGATATGTCAAAAGGACTTTTGATTGCCTTTACAGCGGCCTTCTCGACTCTAAAAAGTGAAGACTCTTTGTTGAGGGCTGATATCGCGGATACAACGAAGCGTATGTTGCAGTTTGAGCCGATCAAGAATAGCGACTTTAATTTAGGAGTTACCTATGGCCTCGTGGCTCTTTATCACCATGATAAAGAGGCTCTTAAACTGTTTGCACGATATACACACAACATAAAAAACCTTATTTCAGATATGCTGAACCTCGATTCGGGTGTGTACTACGAGTCCATTGCAGACTGGAGTGGCATTCATTTGTCTATGATTTCAACTGTGAGTGAAATCTTGATCTCTCAAGAATTGCAAAAAAGCTTCAGCTACGAAGAGGGTGGCTACCTAGCAGAATACACTCTTCATCAGGCTGAAAACTGCTTGTACGAAATGAGCCAGACTTATCAAAATGCACATCGTAATTTTTTGACGATTATGACCTATGCTTTGAGTCCTGAAGCCAGAACCTCTGAATTTCGAGACCAAGCTCAAAAAGCTCTTTGGACTCTTCGAGAATTCCCGGCGCCTCGCAATATTGGCTATGGTGTAGCGGACCACACAATCAATCCAGATTGGTCCATTTCAGCGTGGCCTCTTCGTCCTTGGAAGGCCTTAGCGGGTCCATTCAAACTAAAAAAAGAAGGTCTTCAATTTAAGGAGCTTGTGCAAGGGGCTTATATGTACCCTTTCTTTGAAACGACGGCTTGGCAATCTATGTACGCCTGGATTGATAATCCTTTTAGTATCGCGAGTCATGGAGCACAGAATACAGTTTATTTTTCACCAGATTATTTGTTGATTTATCGTATGGCAGTTCAGAGCGGGTTGATCACACAACAGGATTAATCCTGTGAGCTCTTTTTTTGTGAGCTCGCTTACTTAAACAGACTGACAAATTCTCCGTATCCCTCTTTTTCTAAATCTTCGAGAGGGATAAATTTTAATGAAGCTGAGTTAATACAATAGCGATGACCCGTCGGTGCGGGGCCATCGTTAAAAACATGGCCGAGGTGGCTATCACCCACAAGACTTCTGACTTCGATACGAGGATATCCAATTTTATAATCAGTTTTCGTAGTGAGAGCTGTACTCTCTAAGGGTTTTGTAAAGCTCGGCCACCCACATCCAGAGTCGTATTTATCTAAAGAGGAGAATAAAGGTTCTCCAGTGACAATATCGACGTAAAGACCCGCTCTTTTTTCATTCCAGTACTCATTCTCAAAAGGTCTTTCTGTGGCTTCATGCTGAGTGACTTCATACTGAAGAGAAGAGAGATTTTTTTTGATTTCATCAGCGGAGGGCTTTTTATATCGGCTGGACATGGGAGGCTCCCTTTTGGTGCCGTTGTTGACGTGAGGGGTGAAGTGTCTTCTTAGAGGCTTCCTGAGAGGTGGGGTTGTTTTTTAAGAAACGAGGCAAATCACGACGCCCGAGAACTGTGTAATCTTGAGTGATCATTTCATCAGCTAGAGAGTCTTCGACT
>DAHVKR010000086.1:4795-6489 GCA_027320785.1 Bdellovibrionales bacterium | reverse complement strand
CCATCAAACGCGTGGCCTGGCAGGTCTCGGCTCCAAATCATGTGCTCACAAAATTCTCAGAGGCTGGATTTGAAAATTTTGTGATTGAAGTTACACAACCTGAAATGATTCTAAACTGGAGACGCAATCTTTTGAATGCTTCTTGTTCGGGACCCATTCTTGAGCTCACAGAAGAAGTGCAGACGGTTCTTCAAAGTTTAGATATTCAACGTCCCATTCAATGGATTGATGAAAATCTGAAGCCCACGACAGAAGTTTCAAATCGCTATGGATTAACTTCAGCATGGACCCAGCTTCTCACGCGCTGGGCACAGGAAACTCTTCAAGAAGATTGTGACCTTTTTATTCTCGATTGGGATGGTTGCTTTCACATCGGAGCACCTGAAACTCAACGATGGACACCTTGGGGACCCGTCGCCGTTCACTCTCCTTTATCAAGTGTTCAACTTCTTCCACTTCAACCCACGACAACACTCGAAAAGAATAATTTTAATGAGTGGGCTTGGAAAGGTAAGGCAGATACCTTTGAGCCGGGTCCACTTTTCCTAGGGCGTGGGCTTAAGCCCACAGTGCTGGACGTGGTTATGGATCGCTCCGCTCTCGAGTCTCATTTTGAAGTGAAAGACGACTTTGAAGATCGCCTCACGAGAGCGCTCTCTTCTTTAGCTGGACTCAAAAATCCAGAACTCCTGCTCGAGTTTAAAGATAAAATTGCGCATGAAGCTCTTCAAGATTGGGCCCAAAACATGCTGACGCTTTCCCATACGAAACGATGGCTCATCGTGGGCCCTCTTGGCGGAACTTTGAAAAATGAATTTAAAACTCTACCCGGATATAACGTTCAGTTTATAAGCTCTATTCCTTCATTAGCTGAACTTATTCATCACACAGAAGCGAACACATGATTGAAATTGAGTTTTTAAGAAATGCTTTTAAAAAAACCTGTTCCTCTTTCTCTTTTCTGACTACGGACGGAGAACTCATTCTTGTCGAGTCCCAATCCGGGGCTGACTTCCTAGCGACTGTGCAAACGGCGCGTTTCGTTACCCAATACTTTCCTTTAGATCACCTTGATTGGGTTGCCGTAAATGATCCTCAAAGTGGAGGATTCAGTCCCTTTGGAATTAGCTTCGTCGGACGTATTGAGAATATCATTTGGTCGGTACGTCTTGAAAAACCAGGAGCTTGGAGTATTTCTGAGAAATGGGAATCCTTAGGACTGCGACTCCCCCCACTTCCTTTTAAGATTAAGGGTGAATATAACCCGCAGATCCCTCCACTTTTTTTAGAGAAAGTCATTCCGTTTGAAAATAAAATCGCGGCTGAATATGAAAAGCTTGTTAGCTTTGTTTATTGGAAGAAAAAGGAACTCTCACCTTTCGCCTTTAAAAACTATTTCGAACAATCTAAAAAGTCCTTATCAGAAAAACTGAATGATACTCCTTGGACAGAAGCTCATCACAAATCAAAAACTAAAACAGGTGAAATACTCGTTTCAAAAATGCATCTTTCTCAGGATCAAATTGCTGTAGACTTATCCGGTAGTTCTAACAGCCATAAATTAGGCCTCACAGAGGCCATGACAGATTCACTTGTGACCTATGCTTGTTTGCAAGCTCTTCAAAGCCAAGAATATTACAACGAGGGTACAGAAAAGTTTTTCCAAATAACAAAACCCCGACACAGTTGGTTAA
>DAHVKR010000086.1:0-4785 GCA_027320785.1 Bdellovibrionales bacterium | reverse complement strand
GTGTTCGAGAGCCCACCTGTCCAGCGCAAGTTCAGTTCCTTAGCTTTCCATTTATCCAATCACATTTTAAACAACTTCTTTTGAAAATGAAATTTCCCGTTCAAAATTGGCAATGTTCCGTCGATGGATGGATGCAATTTCAATTTAAAGATAAGCCTCTGATTTCAACAGATGATTTGCAAAAAACATGGGCTCATAATTCGTCAGAGTTTAAGCTTGTTCGAGCGGAGGATAATTCTTTAATTATTGAGCTCTTAGAGCCTTGTCGACTATTTCGTGTCGAAGGCGGAGAAATTGAAATTCATGATCTCAAACCTGGAACTCAATTCCAGCTGGCTCTTTAGTAATCCGATCTAGATCAACCTTGCTCCCATTTTGATAATAGCCTGCTTAATCGCTTCAATATGCTCGAGACTTGTTGTTTCAAGCTCAAAATCAATTCGAGTTTCACGCAAGAACAGACCTTCTGACAGTCGATCATGATGAACCTGCAGGATATTCGCCTTTTGTTGAGCAATGATTTCGGTCAATTGATTCAGGCGTCCGGGGATATCCTCAACCACAACAGATAATTGAATAAGACGACCACGACGAATTTGACCTTTTTCGATAATTTTAGCCACGATGTTGAGGTCAATATTACCACCGCTTAAAATAACACAGTTCCTTTTTCCCAAAGAAAGGGTTCGATTCATAACGGCCGCCCAAGCTGCTGCTCCTGAGCCTTCCGTCACCGTTTTTGCACGCTCTAAAAGAAAAACAATACCTTCCGCAATTTCATCATCTGTGACTGTTACAATTTCGTCGACGTATTGAGAGATAAAACTCTCATACATCAAACGCGAAGGTCTTTTTATCGCAATTCCATCTGCAATAGTCGCCATTCTTCGAGGTGGCGTAGACAAAGTCTTATGGTGGTACATTTCGTACATTCCACAAGCTTGAGAGCTTTGAACACCAATTATTTTAATTCCTGGTTTAAGTGCTTTGGCCGCGATGGACACACCACTGATCAAGCCACCGCCTCCAATTGGAATGATAATAGTATCTAAATCTTGAATTTGCTCGACTAGCTCTAAGCCAATGGTTCCTTGTCCCGCAATAATTTTTTCATCTTCATAAGGTGGCACAAAAGTGCTCCCTCTTTCATTTGCAAGCTCTTTAGCTTTATCAAAAGCCTCGTCATAAATTTCACCATGAAGGATGACTTCAGCGCCGTAACTTTTTGTAGCGGATACTTTCGAAAGGGGTGCTGATTGAGGCATTACGATCGTAGATTTCACGCCAGCCAACGAGGCAGACAAAGCTACACCTTGGGCATGATTTCCAGCAGAGCTACAAATCACCCCTCGTTTTTTTTCATCGTCAGTCAATTGAGAGATCTTGTTGTAGGCACCACGGATTTTAAAACTACCGGTCTTTTGTGTGTTTTCATATTTAAAGAAAATATCTGTACTCATCAGCTTAGAGGCGCTCGCACTCCAGTCCACTGATGTCGGTAAAATAATTTTCTCAAGACGTTTTCGTGCCTCTTGAATATCCTGCAACGATACTTTTAACTGCGCCGATTTGTTATCCATAGTCATCCCAATATACTGTCAGTCCTAACACAGGCGGATACTCCCGCCAAGGCAGAGCTGAGCTTTTATACTCACTCAAAGCTTCTTGCTCCGTTTTAAGACCCATCACTCGACTTTCATCAAAATAATAAAAGGGTGACAAAGCCTTCCGACAGTGCGAGCAGGTATGAATAAGTCCTGCTTCACATTCATTCACATAATTGCAATTGTGGCAGCGTCTCAAATGGAGACGACGACGACTCATCTTCGACATGAGCAACCATCCTCTTCACAGCCTTACTATTCGTAATGCCGTCTTTTAAGACCCATACTTGAGAGACCGGGTGATTTTCTCCCCACACACGTTCCACAAAGTGATACTCAAGCCCGAAGATCACTTCAATATATAGGTCCAGTTTATCTTGTTTTCTCAGTAATGCAAAATTCAGAGCGCCTCATTCCCAACTTGATTCGAGCCTAACTACCAAACTGCACAATGACTTGACGCGTTATAACCTTTTTTGAGTCACTGGTTTTTTTCAAGACACTCACTCTGAAAACCGAAGAGAAAAACGTGAAGTTCTACAAAACTTTTATCTCTTATTTGACTCTCATTTTCTGGGTGGGAAATATCTTGTTTCCCACAAGGGTTTGGAGTGTTGAAAACAGTCCTCTTACTCCTTCAGAAAAACCCAAAAGTGTCAGCTGCGTTCCTCGAGCAGTGAAGGTTCCACCTCTACTTGTTGTTCCCGCAGGTTATAACCCTTCGACTGGTCAAGATGCCAAGGATCAGAAAATAGAAAAAAACTATGCAAATTATAAATTAGGTGTAACAGATGTCGACAAAACAGGTCAGCCCTTCGTCGTTCCCAAAAGAAGTCTTGTGCAAGTATCAACTTCCTATAAAGATTTGATTGAAAACTCTCAAAAAAACAAAGATGTTTGGGTTCCCATTCGAGTAATTTCAACGCCCCCAGAAAACAAAAAAGTTCAAGAATCGAATTATTCAAAAATAAAATCGATCGGTAATCTTCAAGTTTCAAAGACAAGAAATCCCAAGACAGGAAAATATCAAAATATCGAAAAGGCACAAATTGGAGATACCGGCTTCCTAAAGTTGTCTGATTTAGAAAAAGTAGACAAACAGGAAGAATATGTCTTCATTGTTAAGCAGGACTCACCACTCTTCACAAATTTGAACTCCTATTTCGAAAAAAACAATTTAAAGTCCTATGAACCCTATGCTCTGAAAATGAAAAAAACAGATAAAGGTTATGAAATTAATCATTGCTGTTTTGAAAATACAAGTATGTGCACCGACTATCCTGTTTTTGAAGTTTTGAATGTTCAAACTCAAGATGGCAATAGTGTCGAGCTCCCCATCGATGCTGCTTGCTTAAGCTGTGCCAATAACATTTTCCAATCTATGGTTCCCGTCCAAGAACATGTCTTAAATCCCCTTCGAAATATTCTCTCTCAACCTAATTTAGGAATGCCCCAGGGGACACCAAACTTTAGCCAAGTCGCTTCGATCACACAGCTCAACTTTATCGACTCGAGAGGTTTTGTTCAAATCCCCCTCTCTGGAAGCGGCTATAGCGAAACAGGGCCCTATAACTCCAGCCACTATGGTTCCGAATCTGGTGATGCCGATGTCTACTTAAAACCCGACGTGGCCTGCGGCTTTATTCAATTTTTAAAAGCGTGGGATAAAAGCTGTCACGGCAAAAATGAATGCCAAATTGAATTCGGCGACGCCAGCCATGCTTATTACAAAAATGCAGTGGGCAAACCTTGGCCTCACCATGATCATACAAGTGGCGAATGTATCGATATCAATACCAGTCGTATGGAGAAAAAATACTTACCGAAAATGCTCAAGATGTTGGAAAATTTGGGTAACGATGCCTGCTTTAGCAATCAAATCAGTCGCATGGTGAAGTCAGAATGTCGCCCCCTGGAAGGTCATGAAACTCACCTCCATATTTGCTTCCCTAGCAATGAAAACTTGCCTGATGGCAATCTTCGAAATCCCAAACTGAAGAAAGCCTGTGAGGAAGGAATTTAATAGTGAGAATGATTTTTGTGTTTTTTGTTTTTCTCTCATTACCACTATATGCAGCGAATTCGTTTTATTTACTTTCCTATGAAGAATTTAAATCTCTGAAACCTCAACAACAGACCCATTACCTTAAACAGGTTCAGAAAATTCTAAGTCGTATGACTCAAAAGACACTTTATATGGCTAATAAGACAACGCCTTCATCCAGAGTGCCAGCATCAGATCCCGTTTCGAGTTCTGATGATCTCAGTCCTGGCTACTATATTGGATCTCAAAAAATAACTGTGCAAAAGCCCAAACCCATCGAGCCGATTCAACCCCAAGCCTACTCACAGCCTATTCCGAATCACGCTCTTATAGAGAAAGATCTTCCACTCCTTCCCCCTTCTTCTCCACAAAAAAAGACTTCAACTGCTCCAACCCAAAAAACAAACTCCAGCATTCCCCTTGCTGAATCTCTTTCTGCCAATGAAGAACTCGTCTCTGTGATGCCCGCAGCATCACCTCATAAAAAAGAAATAACTCAAAATACTGCGCACCCTTCTTCAATAGTCCCTTTGAAAGAATCTCTTTCTCCTGGAGAAACCCTTGTCGAACCATCGCCTTCTTCTCAAAAAGGTCAGTATCGCTGTATATATTCCGGCTGGGTGGTGGAAACCGACCCTTGTAGTCCTCAACGTCAGTTTCCAACCGAATTTAAACTTAATGGAATTGATTCCAAACAAATGAAATGTTCAAGAGGGCAAACTCTTTGTCAGCCATTTGTCTTCGGACTTAAAATTCCCTCTTCTTGTCAAAAACTTTCTGATTGTAAAGACAAGGCTGAACCTATTTGCGTTCAAACAGGAGCCTGGCCCACGGTAGACTGCTATCAACAATCGACCATGAAAGAAACTCGAAGCGCGGCTACCCTTATTCTTGAAAACAAAGACCAGTATAATCACTACATGCAGCAGGTCTCTGATCTATGCGATCCAAATTTGATCGACTCGAATCCTTTTTTAGATCCCCAAAATCGCAAAAGCAAGCGAGCTTCTGCTGCGGCCGTGAAGTATGATATTCTTCAAACTTGTGGCTGGGCTAAAACTCAACTCAAACAAGTTTTTGAATCTCTCAATATTCCCTACAATGAAGAGAAATCGAATAAGTGGTCTGAAAGCCATA
>DAHVKR010000085.1 GCA_027320785.1 Bdellovibrionales bacterium | reverse complement strand
ACTATTAGGTCGCAAAGTTGTTGTGGTGGCCAACCTTCGACCTCGCAAAATGAAATTTGGATTATCCGAAGGTATGGTTCTCGCAGCAGGCCCTGGTGCACCCGACTTATTTGTTCTTTCTCCAGATCCTGGAGCTCAGGCTGGGGATAAAGTTAAATAGTCCATGGAAAGCAGTAGCCGCGAACAGATTTTAAAACTCTATCGTTATTGTCGAGACCTCGAAAAGAAATTTCATCGAATCGATGAAAAAGAAGTCCAATTTCTTAAAGATTCTTTTCAAAGTTTAGCTGAAACTCCAGGTCCCCACATGGACAAGATCGCAGCTCTTTCAAAACATATCAAACTTGGAATGAGTCTTCAGCATTTTCAAAATTTGATTGTTCCTTTAGAGAGATGGCTCAATCGCACAGTCCGTGATGACGAATTTCTGGTCCGCTCAGAAGACCAAAAAAAAGAACGAACATCCTTTCCACTCATTTTAGTCCTTGACCATATTCGTTCAGCTTTCAATGTAGGAGCTTTCTTTCGATTGGCTGATAGCCTCGGGGCCGAAAAAATTATTCTTTCAGGCTATACCCCCACACCTCAGGCTCTGAGTGTCCAAAAAACATCTTTGGGATCTGAAGACAGTGTTCCTTGGGAATGGGTTGAGAATCTCCCTTCCTGGTTGCAGCTTCATCAGAAATCGCATCGAATTGTGGCCTGGGAGACTTCGGATAAAGCCAAAGAATGCACTTTTCCGTTTGAGCAGAAACCTACCATTTTTCTTTTTGGTAATGAACGTTTTGGATTGGAAGCCGATCGTCTCAAACTCTGTCACGAAATTCGTGAAATCAAAATGATGGGGTTGAAAAACTCACTTAACGTGGGACAAAGTGCGGCCATTGCCTCATTCGAGTGGAGAAGACAATGGCTGAGTTCACATTAAAACCCATTGGTTATTTCAAAGGTTCTCATCTCAATAAATCCGCTGTTCCCAGACAGGGTTACTTGAGCCAACAAAAAGGTTATATTCAATTTGAAAAAGGTTTCGATGCTCAAAGTGCTTTAAAAGGCCTCGAAAAAATGAGTCATCTTTGGCTGATCTTCTCTTTTCATCAAAACGAAAATCATCCTGTAAAACCCCTTGTAAGACCTCCACGTAAGCCTGAAATTCAAGTGGGAATTTGGGCCTCGCGTTCTCCTTACCGTCCCAACCATCTCGGTTTAACATTGGCAAGCATTGAAAAAATTAAAGATTCGAAACTGTATTTAACCCATGTGGATTTACTTGATGGTACTCCTATTTTTGACATTAAACCTTATGTTACAGAGTCCGATTGTCCACAAAATCCTCAATTGGGCTGGATTGATCAAATCGAAAAATGGAAATACTTCCCTTCTCCATATTTTGCAGAACAAACTCAATGGCTCAGCGAAAATGGCGTTTCCGAAATCCAGGATGTTCTCGAAAGCCAATTTGGAACTCCTCCTCTGCAGTTCAAACGAAAACGAATTGCTCCCTTTTCTGAATCTCAATTAGCTTTCCCGAATCTGAGAAAAGTTTCACAAGAAAACCTCTACGTCTTATCCTATCGAACATGGCGTATTCTAGCTCGTATCGAATCAGATAAAAAAAGAAGTTATCTTCTAAGGCTGACAACAGGCTATTCACCTGCTGAACTTTTATCGGACAAAGATCCTTTTCAAGATAAAAAATTTCACAGACTTTTTATTGAAAAGTTTTTTTAACTCGATAGACGATAGGAAGTTCCACTGACTTCTGTGTGGTCTTGCATTTTTTGGGCTTTACGATACAGCATTTGAGATGTTAGAAGCCGCATTGAAGCGCCTCCTATAAACAAAACAAAATAAGCGCTTTGAATAGAACCATGATACTTAAGCCACAATCCGCCTAATGCGCTCCCTATTAAAAGCCCCAAGCAATTCAACATATTATAAAATGTCAAAAAAGGAACTTTTTCGTTGGGCTTAAGATCTTGGAAAAAAATCAAAGTCAGCCCAATCTCATAAAGCCCAAAGGCCGCCCCACTGATAAATTGAAAAATCAGAATAGGATAATAGTGTTGAGCAAAAAGCCAAAAGAAAGGGGCCGGTGAAATAATAAAAAGTCCCCATTTAAAAGCTGTTTGATAGTGTATATGGGGGTTTCTATTCAGATAAATAGAGCTAATAATTTTACCCAACATTAGACATACCACCGCCCACATATATTGCTCATAATTCAATTTTAAATGAGCCAGCATATAAGGTGTAATAAAGGGTGAGGAAAAATAAACAGCCATTTGAAAAGGTAAGATACTCAGAAAGAAATTTCGTTTTCTTGAGTCTTTCCAAAATATTTTCCATGATTCTTGGATATGGTGATATGTGGTCTGTGTTGTCCAGCTGAACTCATAATGTTTTCGTGACAACAACAAAGACGACATCGCTCGACTGATGAAAGCAATAAAGAAGATCAAACCAAACGTCGAAGTAAAAGGCCCGAGGTGGATATTATGATGAAGAGCCACCCCTCCCAGAATGATCCCCAACATGAGTCCAATCTGAGCCACACGTGTTCTCTTTGTAAAAAAACCTTGTGCTTGATTGGAGGTTACCAAATTTCCCATCCAATAATTCCAAGCAGGACTGATACTAAATCCCGCTCCCCAATAAAAAGTGAGTACAATAAATAAAGTCAAAAAATGGGGTTTGGATCCAATGGTAAAAAAGATTAAAGGAATATAGGTACTGGCTTGTAAGAAGGCTAAACTCCACACCCATACTTTGTGATTCTTCACCGCTCGTAATGCCTCCGTTCCTACGACTTGCAAAAAGGCACCACTCAGAAGAGGCATGGTCGCGATCATTCCCGCCATCCACTCTGACAAACCCAAAGAAAGAACATAGGCAGGTAGATAAGACTCACCGGCTCCAACCATCAAGGAGTATAGAAAAGCATCAATGAGGCTGATTTTAAGACTTCGATCAATAGGATTAGGAACTATGTGCGGAGGCACAAAAAAACCCCCTGTGAGTTCATGTGCTCTAGACACTTCACAGGAGGTTTATGATGTTGCCAAGTCCAGTCGAGATCTAGTCCTAAACTTAATTAATAGTGGCAATAAGCTGAGCGATTAAAAGAGAGACGACGCTCATCACTTTAATCAAGATAGCCACACCCGGACCCGATGTGTCTTTGAAAGGATCACCGACTGTATCACCCACAACGGCAGCTTTGTGAACTTCTGAACCTTTGGGATGTCCAGGAACTCCACCTTTTTCAATAAACTTCTTCGCATTATCCCAAGCGCCACCGGCATTGGCCATAAAAAGAGCCATTGTGGCTCCTACAGCCAAAGCCCCCGCCAAAGTACCAGCCAAAGCAGTCGGTCCTAAAAGGAATCCCACGACGATCGGTGCAATCACAGCAATCATACCTGGAAGAATCATTTCATAAAGTGCCGCTGCCGTTGCGATATCTACAATACGAGCAGGCTCGGGCTCTGCTTTTCCTTGAAGTAGACCTGGTATTTCCTTGAATTGACGACGGATTTCTTCAACGATCCGGCCTGCCGCACGACCCACTGCCGTCATTGTTGTAGCACCGACGAGGAATGGCAAAATAGATCCAATTAAAAGACCAATCAACACGCCACTGGAAGTCAGATCCAAGGAAATCGGCTGCATACCCGCAGCCGCTCTGACGTGGTTTACTTCCATATTGAAAGCTGAGAAAAGAGCCAACACTGTTAAAATAGCAGAACCAATTGCAAAACCTTTTCCAATGGCAGCTGTGGTGTTTCCGACCGCATCCAGCTCATCAGTGATTTCACGAACATCTTTACCTAAACCCGACATTTCTGAAATACCACCGGCATTGTCAGCAATAGGACCATAAGCATCCACTGTCATGACCACAGCTGTTCCCGCAAGCATTCCCACCGCTGATAAAGCAATTCCATAAAGACCTAAAAATTTATCTGCAATGTAGGCCGCCAAAACCACGATTAACATCGGAATCGCTGTTGACTCCATTCCCACAGCAAGACCGCGAATCAAACCTGTTGCAGGACCTGTTAGGTTTGCCTCAGCAACAAGACGAATAGGTTTGGCCGCTGTATAGTACTCTGTTACAAGACCAATCAAAGCTCCCCCAATCGCACCGGCGGCCAATGCTGCCGTTACGCCCTGAGAAACACCCAAAACAGGCATCAAAAAGTAACTCACCACAGTCAGCAATAAAGCTGGAATCATCAAAGCACTACGTAGAACCAAAGCTGGCTTCATACGACGAAGCTCTCGAGTAATAAAAATCACAACCACAGAAATAAACAATCCCACAGCCGAGAGAAGCAAAGGCAACATAACGGCATTGGTTCGCAATTCAGACTCGGCTGCTTGTGGCATCAAGTTCTGAAGTTGAGCCGGCTGAATCGTTAATGCAATAGCCATTGCTGAAACAATAGCCGCCACCATGGACTCATAAATATCAGCACCCATTCCGGCCACATCACCCACATTGTCACCCACGTTATCGGCGATCACACCTGGGTTACGCGGATCATCTTCAGGAATTCCTTCAATCACTTTTCCTGCAATGTCAGCTCCCACATCGGCCGCTTTTGTATAAATACCGCCTCCGATACGAGCAAAAAGCGCAATAGATGAAGCTCCCACAGCAAAAGAATGCAAAACAGTTCCGACATCAGGACTGTCTTTAAAAAGTAAATATAAAACTCCCAAACCAAGAAGACCGAGACCTGCCACACAGAGTCCCATCACAGCTCCACCATCAAGAGCCACTAAGAGCGCATTAGGTTTTGATTTGTTAGCAGCCGCTTGTGTTGTACGAACATTCGCATAGGTGGCCGCCTTCATACCAAAGAAACCTGCCAGTAAGCTGAGGAAGGCTCCCATAATAAACCATAGAGCAGCAAAGGCTCCTAGTTTCCAATAAAGGGCCGCACCCACAATCAAAGCATAGATCGCGAGAACTTTATATTCGCGAACTAAAAAGGCCATAGCACCTTCACGAATATAAGAGGCAATTCGATTCATCGTTTCGTTGCCTGTTGGTTGAGTTTTCACTCGTATGTAAAGAACCAAAGCTACAACGAGACCAACCACACCCGCTATGATGGGAATCATAAGATAAGATGACATGCAGATCTTTCCTTTCAGTTATTGACGTATTGGAAGGACAAGATCTACAGGGCTAAGCATTCTTTCGTCCACTTTTGACGCAACACTTCGTGTTGTTAATTTTTAAGCATAATAATGTGATTGAAAATTCTAAGAAGCTTTTTTCTTTGTGGAAACCTGAGACCCTTGATCGCGTTGAGACTCGTAATCTTTTATAAGCGAGTTCAAGTGATTCTGCGCTTTGAATTTGCCTAAATTTTGAACATCTGATTTTTGGATATGCATTTTATTCACGCCCTGTCGGGTCAGGCGCTCTTTTTGTTCTCTTAAAAAGATTCCACCTTGTGGAGTATAAAGCACATATTTTTTATTCGTGGGCATGTAGATATACATATTAAATTCTAAAGGAACTTCTGTCTGAATTTCTTCCGTTTTGATCGTAACCATATTAGCCGTTGCAGACTCTCCCACTTTAGTTTGAGCCTCCGCAAAAGGGAAGAAGGCCATGGCCACTTCATCACCTTTATGAACCGATTTTCTGAGGAACTGAGCATATTCAAGCGCCCAACCTTCAAAATCAACTCGTTTGACTTTCAATTGAAGATTTCCATCATCCTCTACTGACTCACCGTTGTCTCGAAGGAATTTCACCAAACGCATTCGAACGAGCTCAACAAATTGACTATCAAGACGTTTATTTTTCCCCAAAGCTGCAACCAAATAGCCACTAAACTTACTGCTTTCTACCACGATACAAGCCAAGTGACTGCTATCCTCGAGCGACTCTTCAACTGTGCCATCACCTTTTATAACCGTATCATCTAACGACTGATTCACACCCTTAACAAGAATCGACTCAGCATCAAAAAATCCGCCCTTGCGAATTTTAAGATCATCCGCAGGGGTCAGACGAGGTGCTCCTGTCTCATCGACCTCCTTACCCCAAATAGGTGCAGGACCACTTTTTGATTTTGCTGGGTCATACTGAGGAAGAGTTCCTTCCTTTTTTTCAGTTGGCGGAATAAAAAGTTCACCCGGATTTTCAGGGGTTGGAGCCTGTGGCGCAGATCCTGAATTTTGATGGCGCGCCTTCCCGATCATCACGTCATCTGGAACCCAACCCTGAGCATTTTCATCTTGAGAGTTTTGTTTATTCCTTTGCCCCGACGACAACTCTCCAGGAGAAAAACTTCCCGCAACACCAGGAGCTGAATCCTTCATCATCTCTTGAGCTGTTTTCTCTTGAAGAGCTGCTAGCTCTGCTGGATTCATATTTTTAATTTGTGCTTCAAGAGCCGCCACTTGAGCTGGATTCAAGTTTTGTTTTTGACCTTGATAAGCCGCCATTACGGCAGGAGTTAAACTTTGAGGATCAATAAT
>DAHVKR010000084.1 GCA_027320785.1 Bdellovibrionales bacterium | reverse complement strand
TATTTTGAGGGTAAACTCATCATCATTTGTAATTCCTTTCCTCTAACGGCTGATGCTGAAGCTGTAAAATCAAGAAGCTTTCCTTACAAAATCAGCATTGATCCAGCGAGTGCAAAGATTCTTTTGGAAAACGCAGCAGCAAATGTGGATCTATTTACGAATACCGAAAAAGCAATGGAAGTGGCGGTGTTTCTCGGCGAGAAAATCAGCTCCGCTTGCCTTCACCAGATCAGTTACCGCACTTTGCAAATGGGTTATGAGTTGGCAGAACACAATGGCGAACAGTGGCGTAATTTGCTGGAGATGATGGTAAAGACAACGCCGGACGACCCGAAGCAGGTCATTCGACAGCTTGCTCAACGTGGCTTGAAAGTGAAGGATCAAGTTCGAGCCTTTGAAGAATCCACAGGACTCAAGCGCAGAACATTTTTCAAATATCGCCAAGAACTGGCTCTTAAACGCTAGACATTTGAATTTTTAGTACATTTTTGCCCAAACCCTCAATGCACTAATCTAAATTTGAAAACCATTTTTTGCGGAAATAGTTCAAACAAAAACTGAAGACGATAAACTACAATATTCACAAAGGAAGTGATTTGATTTTCATTTCTGAATTCATGAGGGACAACATTTAGCTTCCACACTGTCTCGTCAAGATTTGCTCCGTATAATTCGAGGAGTTTTGCTATAAATTTTAACGGCACTCCTTCGGAGCCATACTCGTAGGACAGCATCTTGTCAGGGGTAACATTTATATGTTTGGCGGCCTCTTTTCCTGTTTTGCCACTTCTGATTCTTTGCTTACGAAGAAGCGCCCCCACATAACAGTTAATCCTTGTTCCAAATAACTTATTTTCCATATGCACCTCGGTTCTTTCAGGCAACTTAACTTAATTTAATTGAAATTTTAAGTAAATTAATGAAATTATATGAAATATTATGCAATAAGTGTAATTTTGACTCTGAGTCTTTGCCTCGCCGCGCCCTCAGATAAACACCAGACCCTTAATTTGCGTACTTGTAAAAAAACGAAAAAATCCGTAATATTATGAAATGCCAAGAGGAAGATCAAAAGACTCGGACATAAATAAGACGCGCTCAAAACTTGAGAGCACTCCGTTTAAATCGGCATCAGAAATGAATAAGGCTTCTCAGGACATCCAGATGCAAGTTTGGCGTCGGCTGGAGTATTCGCGCCTATTTCAAAAAATGACAGAGAACGAAAACTATAAATTTGTAAAAGACGAGCTGAAACAAGGACTAATCTGCAACTACGGTGAAAATGATGGGTATCTGGTAAAAGTCTTCAGTGAAGGCGTTGGAATCCAAATTTCAATCAATAAAGACCTTGTTAAAGAGATTGATAAAAGTGAAGGATTTGTTGAGGCTCTTATTCGCTCAACAGCCGATTCTTTCTCAAAGTCGTATTATCAAATCAAGGGAATGCTTCCGGTTGATGGAAATGAAATCCAGGAAGCCGTTAAGCATGCAAAATCAAAATAGTAATATTTTGAAAGTTCTCCGAGCTAACGGAGTCTCCTAGGGAAAACTGACACTCCCGAGATTGCATTCAAATTAATTTGAATGCAGAGCTTCAGACGGTGCCGGCCACCTCCAATCCCAACGCCACCTTATCGCTTTTTAAATCCGCAGTAGACAAAATTTTGAGTAGAACCCCAAGGGGTGCTGTGAGTGTCTTCTAAGCAACGAATATTTGTAAAATGCTTTTCAAACATTTTTTTCAAATCTGCCTCCGAATACTGTGACACTTGAAGACCACTGCATTTTTCGGGCCCGGTTTTTGAAAAAGTACTGACGATTAAATATCCGCCATCTGCTATCGCTTGATTAGCTATATCCAAGTAATTTTCAATGGCGTCCTTCGAGGTTAAAAAATGAAAAGTAGCCCTGTCATGCCAAAGCATGTACTTCTCTGACGGCTTGAATTTGGTGACATCAGACGTAATGAATTTGACTTTATTTGCGTTCTCTCCAAGCCGCGCTTTTGTTTTTTCCAAAGCTAGTGAAGAAATATCGAGGATCGAGATGTCCTTAAACCCCATAGACTGAAGGTGATCGACCAGATGCGATTCCCCACCACCAACATCAATAATAGCATCTTCAAGAGACAAATTGAGTTCGGCAATTAACTCAAGAGATTTTGCAGGTACATCCTGATACCAACTTACTTCCTTTTCAGATTTTTTATCATATACGTTATCCCAAAACTTTGAATCCACCATGCTAACCTCTTATTTAGCTCCCAAAAAAATGAAAACAAACGGCACCAGTTTTCGTTGGTGCCGTGTCTCCCACGCTGTCAAAAGCATCTACTGCTTCTTTTTAGCAGACTTTTCCTTCTTTTTCGCCTCTTTCAACATAGTCATGCACTGTTGTTTTCCCATGTTTGCCTGGCATTGTGACATGATCTGATGATCGCACATTTTATGGCTTTTATGCATGGCTTGGCACTGCTGCATCATGCCCATCATTTGGCTCATATCCATTTTAGCCATCATACCATTATTCATCATGCCGTTGTTCATCATTCCATTGCCCATCATATTGCCACCGTTCATCATGTGACCTTGTCCCATTCCTGACTGGTTTTGATCTTCCTGAGCCACTTTTCCGTCTGGATGATGCTCTTCATGGTTTTGCGCTTGAGTATCTGCCGATGGTTCTGCCTTGGATGTGGCACAGCCTGTCCCTAAAAATAGGAATGTGATTAAGGAAATCGCAAGCATTTTTGGTAACGTCTTTTTGTTCATAGGTCCTCCTATTAGTTTTGCTTTTTTACCTCATTCTAATTTCAAAGCTTTAGCATTGATGGCTACAATGACTGTGCTGAGTGACATCAAAACTGCGCCAATAGCAGGGCTAAGAACTATTCCAAACTTATAAAGAACACCTGCTGCAAGCGGAATAGCAAAAGCATTGTATCCAGTAGCCCACCAAAGATTTTGAATCATTTTTTTATAAGTAGCTTTGGCAAGTCCAATGATCGCCGCAACGTCCTTAGGATTACTTCTAACAAGGACAATATCAGCGGTTTCAATTGCAACATCAGTGCCTGCGCCAACAGCGATTCCCACATCAGATTGTGCTAATGCCGGAGCATCATTCACTCCGTCGCCAGTCATGGCTACTGTTAAGCCACGAGATTGTACTTCTTTTATTTTTTCTGCCTTCTGATGAGGCAAGACCTCGGCAAAATACTCATCAAGGCAAATTTCATCCGCCACCCATTTCGCTACGAGCTTATTATCCCCCGTAAGCATCATGCACTTGATGCCTTGGTTTTTTAAACGAGCAACGGCCTCTTTAGACTCTGGGCGAATAATGTCTGCCAGAGCTATGGCTCCAACCAAATTCTCATCAAAAAGAACATAAATGACAGTTTTTCCTTGAGAAAATAATTTCTCAATTTCTGATTGTGCCGTGGGGATTTGAATTTTGTTTTCACGAAGGTAGCCAGGGCTTACAACACTGACTTTCTTTCCTTCCACTCTTCCCTCAGCACCTTTTCCCGGAATAGCCTTAAAATCCGAAACAAATTTTTTAGCTGTAGCAGAAGCCACAACTCCTTTAGCGATGGGATGTTCTGAATTAGTTTCAACAGCTGCTGCAAAGTTAAGGATATCATCTTTACTGACACTTGAGTCAAAACTGATAGTATCAGTTACGCCAAATTTACCCTGAGTAAGAGTTCCCGTTTTATCGAAAATAATGGCATCAATATTTCGTGATCGCTCAAAGGCAGCGCGATCACGAATAAGTAAGCCATTGGTTGCAGCAATCGCCGTTGACACTGCCACTACCAAAGGCACGGCCAATCCAAGAGCATGAGGGCAAGTAATTACCATCACTGTTACGGCCCTTTCGATGGCATAATCAAAGCTTTGATTGGATAAAATTAGCCACGCAGCTAAAGTGATAGTTCCGCCTGCAATAGCAATAAATGTTAAAATTACAGCCGCTCGATTTGCTAAATCCTGAGTTTTGGATTTACTCTCTTGTGCTTGTCGAACAAGTTCGATGACTTGATTAAGATAGGATTCTTTTCCGGTTTTTTTAACTTCGACTGTGAGTGATCCCTCGCCATTGATGGCACCACCGATCACTTTCATTCCAGATTTTTTAGAAATAGGTTTGGATTCTCCTGTTAGCATGGATTCATTCACCGCCGAAAGGCCATCAACAACTATTCCGTCAGCAGGAACTTTTTCACCTGGTCGAATCAGAATGCGATCTCCACTAACAAGTTTTTCAATGACAATGTCTTGAATTTGCCCATCGCTTATTATTTTGTGGGCTGTTGAAGGCATAAGTTTAGCTAGCTCTTCCAGAGCCCGAGAGGCTCCCATCACAGATTTCATTTCAATCCAGTGACCAAGGAGCATGATGTCGATTAGAGTCGCAAGCTCCCAAAAAAATCCCGTCCCGCGCAGGCCAAATACAACAGCCGACGAATAGACATAGGCCGTAGTGATCGCCACAGCAATTAAGGTCATCATTCCTGGCTTGAGAGCTTTTAGTTCAGCTGCAATCCCATTTAAAAAAGGCCACCCTCCGTAAAAGAAAACAACTGAGGAAAAAAACCAAAGCACATATTTATCGCCCAAGAAATGAAGGCTTTCTCCTAGTCCAAGAAAAGACTGAATCATTGGTGATAAAAGAAGTATGGGGACCGTTAAGACGAGAGATATCCAAAATCGTTTACGGAAATCTGAAACCATGTGGGCATGGTGAGCCTGATGGTCATGATGGTGCGCTGACGAAGAAACTTCTGTATGGTCATGAGCCATTGAAGCGGGGTGTTGATGGTGCTCATGATGTTCGCATTGTTCCATTTTTATACTTTACTCCCGCTACAAAAAAGTCCCATTTCGAGCACTTTCAACGAGTCAATTTGTCGCAGTCAAAGCGTCAAAACCGATCAAAAAGCACTATAAACTACATACACTCCATACTAGCAGGGAGTGTGCCACTGGCCCTAATCTTGCTTCAATATATGTGTGTAAACTTTGAAAGGGGGTTACGTAATGATGCACGATTATGGATGGCATAACGGCTGGTTTTGGGGAGGGCATATGTGGGGTATGTGGTTGTGGCCAATCCTTCTTGTAGCACTTGTCGTATTTGCTGTTTATTTGGTCTCGAAAGGCAAATCTGGATCAGGAAAAAAGTAATTCTGAATTGGGGACGCAAATGCCTAAATCTTCAAAGAAAGAAGCAAAAAGAGAAATTCATCCAGACCACACACCTGAGTTGAAGCGAGTTCGAATGATCATCGGGCAAATGGAAGGTGTTGAGAAAATGATAAAAGACAGGCGCTATTGTCCGCAAATCTTACAGCAAATCAAGGCTGCCACTTCTGCGATGAATGCCTTAAAAATGGAAGTTTTAAAACGTCACCTCAATGAGTGTTTGGCAGAATCAGTGCGCGCCGGAGATAATGAAAAACTACTCAAACAAGTTCTTGAAATTTTTCAGATGCAAATTTCAAAGTAGTATCTCAGCCTACCGGGAGTGCCGCGCGGGTTAGGAATCCTGCCACGCCAAAAATAATTACAATAAAAACCAACTCTAAAGTTACTTCTCTGCGCACGCTTAAAGTAGCTCGCCGATCATTCTCAATGTCCCATTTTCGCAAGTGAAGAAATTGGTTAATTGCGGCTGCCACAAGGGCTGCACAAAAAAGTAAAAGCTTTCCTAAAACAAGTGCCCCGTAGTTTGTCTCCCAGGGGTGACGGAAAGAAACTCCAGCAAAATAAGTCATCACGATTCCCGTGACCATGATGACTGCTGTAGATGCCATGGCAAACTCTGAAAAACGCTTAACGACTAAGCGCCCACTTTCTATGCCGAAATGATTCGAAGCAATTCGATTCCCCAGCCAAGCTCGAAGTGCCCAAAGGCCCCCGGTCCATATACCAACCGCTACTGAATGCCCCCAATCAATTGCAACATGCAGGAATAGTTGCTTCTCATTTGCACCAGCATGCCCTGAAAGAGAGGAAAATATTGGCACAAGCAGAGTTAAACACATGAAGCCTAGTGTTCGCATCCTCGATTTTTTCACGAATCGAATACCAATAAAGAGCAAAAAAAGAAGCACCAATCGAAAACACCACGTGTGTCCAAATCGAGTTTGGGACATGGCAACCCATAGATCATTGGGTTGCCAGGATTCCACCATATCGTTCGCAGTAAAAAGCATCCACGTGAGTGAGCTTAGAAAAGTAAGAAAAATGAGAGTGGCGACCCTTCGAGGCCAATTCAAAGAAAGAGATGCCGACTCAGGTCCACCGGCCTTACTGATTAAGGTATGGAATACAACTACACCAATCAAAAAGCTGGTAAGCAGAAAATCCAGTCCATGAATCAGTCCCAGAAGAGCGGTCATCTATTTTGAATCCGGCGCGTAGGAAAAAGTAAATTTACCCGACATTTTGTGTGAGTCAGTAGAAACTACTTTCCAGGAAACTTCATATTCTGCTTTTTC
>DAHVKR010000083.1 GCA_027320785.1 Bdellovibrionales bacterium | reverse complement strand
AAATTTCGGGTGTTGTCACCACCATACAAGCCGTTGCTTCTTGTAAAAGAGACAGTTGCAAAGGTCCGATATCGTTTCCCAAATCAACAACAATGAACTGGAAATATCGAGAGATAAAATCCAAAGAGCGCATAAGATTATCCGGTGACACATCCAGCTTTTCATCAGGGCTTCGTACCGCGCCAATGTATGCTAGGCCAGAGGGATGCATCGTCACGAACTGCTGAGGATTTGCTTGAGCCAGAGAGCCCGAATAATTTGCTAAGTCTTTTAAAATTTTTTGAGGCTTGATACCGGTGATCACATTCTGATCACCGACAGACCTGGAATCAGCATCAATGAGGAGAACTTTTGCTCTGAGCTCCATTAAAAGGGCGCTTGCGAGATTGGCCGCGAATAAGCTTTTTCCGACGCCACCTTTCCCGCCAACAACTCCAATTAAAGTACAATTTGGATGTAAACCCATGAATTCACCTCAAATTCTTATCGGGAAGAAGGGGTCATCATTGCACTGGCAATTCGTCTTAAGATTTAGTCTCGTAGGCGGAATTTTTTCTTAATTTGCTCGGATCCCTGACTAGCTGAAGTCTTAATGATAGGGGTGACGAAGACAACAAACTGACTTTGGTCTCGCTGAAAATCTTTAGACGCAAATAAGCTGATAATGGGATTGGATGCGCCACCAGGATTTCGATTGAACCCCGTGGAGCTCGAGTTTTTGATTAATCCACCGACAGCTGCACTTTGTTTATCGCGAACGGTGACTTGAGTGTTAATTTGATTCTCAGCTGTGATGGGCGCTCCGCCGCCGGCCGTTCCAAGCATAGTTGATATTGAAAAATTTAAATCAAGATGGATGGATCCAGATTTATCACCCAGTATAGTGGGTGTAATGGAGCTATTAATGCCGACTTCGGCAAAGGCTGTACCCTGAGTGCCATTCGGTCCTAGCACAGTGTAAGGTTGTTTTGTAACCTGCTTGATCTCACCTTTTTTTGCATCCTGAACAATTGTGCTCGTGCTTTCTAAGACACGTGCGTAGCCATGTGTTTTGGCCCAATTCAACTTGGGCAGGAGGTTGTCAATTGTGCCTGTTATAGCGGAAACTAGAGCGTTTCCAGACTGACCAGCTGAAAAAGTAACTTTACTTCCGTCTGCAATTCCAGGTCTCCATTCAAACTTAAAAGACTTCGAGTAATCTTTTTTGAGTTCAACATAATGAACGACCAGTTGAACCATTTTAGGAGGTGGTGCCTGAGGAGCATCTTTAATTGTAATCAAGTTGATTACGCCATCATTAGCGGGCTTTCTTTTTTTAACAACGCCCTTTTCTTCGGCGGCGTCCACAATCATGTCCGGCATGTAGGTTTTGGCGATAATCTCTGCCCGCGTTTTTTCATCTTCATTATTGGCGTAGCCTTGCAAAATAATTTTATCGTTGACAGCGCGAACCTCAATCTCTGGATTGTTAATGTCACGTATGATGTACTCAGTAATTTTCTTGAGCGCAAGCGGGCTTAAGGTAACAAGTGTTGCCGCCTGATCTCCAAACTGCTGGATAACATTGTAAATGCGACTCATATCCTTTGGCAGAAGGACCTGTCCATCGACCACGACTCGATTATTGACGATCTTAATCGTGATGCCTTCGATATCACCCAACAAGGCGCGAATCTCATTCGCGATCCCGTCTAGGCGGCTTTTCTTAACAGAGATATTGTATTCGGCGACTACACGTTTTGATTTCGAGTCAATAATAGTGAGAACGGCACTTCCCTGTGTCTTAGGTGAAAAACGAAGCACATTAAGCTCTCGAGATATGGAAGCTTTTAAAATTTTTCGAAAAGTACCGCCGAATTGAACATGACGAGGAAGAGGTGGGAGTTTTACATCCTGATCAATTCCAACAGTTAAATTAAGGAATTGTCGAGAGCGAAAATCCTCAGTTGTTACGTCTTGTAAATCAGTGGGGGCTTGAATAGAGGAAGATTCTTCTTGGGCCAATAGAGGCCCAGATGAAATCAACAGCATCAAAAATGTGAATAAAGCTGTGCGCATCATTTCCCCCAAAATACTTCAGCCCTTATAGCGACTTAAACCGTGGCTTCGTTGTTGGTCTGCTGGGAGCAACTCTTGGAACGATTCCGGGTGTATTCAGAATCGGAGTACTCATGGGTACTAGTGTAGGTTGCCCAACCAGAGATTCAGCCGTGGAGCTCGGAAGTCTCAAATTATTCATGCGATCGTTCGGGTTTCTTAAAGTTAAGAATATGTTTCCCGGTGAAGTCGAAAGCATATAAATGATATTCTGAGCCTCCTTAGGCGAAGCCTCTATTGTAACTGTACTATATTTTGTATCACCAGTGAGAGATGTTTGAGTTACATTTTTCCCAGATGCATCTAATTCTAATAGGCGAGGAATGTTGTTTACAACTGAGACACCGGTTGCAAGAACTGGAACATCTTGCATAAGCATGGTAGCCTCACGTCTTTGATTTTGACCCTTGCCGACATCAACTAAAGCTGTAATATCGACGCGGTCACCAGGGCGGATAAGTTTTGCAACACCTCGAACTTCATCAACTGGAATCGTAACAGCTCGCTTATTCGGAGCAACTTGAAGAGAAATCCCAGTGTCAGGACCTGGAGTAAAAAGCATATTCTTAAAAATCAATTGACCTTTTTTCAAAGGAACAGCTGCCACATGCCCAATGATATCATCAGGTATTGTCACAGTATCGGGATAAACATAGTTAGCAGGTACTTCAACTGTTTCGAGCATCGTATCGTAGATTGTCGACATTTCAGGGATGTCTTCTTTTACTCGAACAACTGTTTTCTTTGCGCCTAAATTTTTATCTAATTCTTTTTTCTTTTCTTGAGAGTAAGAGTAAATTAAAAAGACAGCAAAGAGAGCCGCGCCGATACTGAGCCATAAATTTCGTGTTTCATTTCCCATACGACTGCTCCTTTCTAGTTGTTATCGCCACATTGAGCGTTGTTACAGATTCCATAAAGAGTCTTAATCCAAATCTGAGTGACGGATACTTTGCCATTCCGCTTTGACTCATCTAGATTTCGAACATCTTGATTATGAAGTGCATAGGCATTGGGTTCATTAGCAGGACCTCTAACAGATAGATCCGCATCAGAGCTACTTCCACCAAAGCTAGAGGCAAATGCAATGGGGCGAGCCGTAGCGACAAACTTGTCACCAGATTGAGGGTTATCATAAGAGTTTTCAGACACAATGCCGCCGTAGCGATAGCCGGTTTTGTAATAATTATTTTGATCTTGCTCGCGGTGATATGTCAGATTTACGCGGTGTCGGATCGTTTCAAAAATATAGTTTCGCGAGGCAATGTTATTCAAAATTCCTGAGTGAATGGCACCGAAAAAGCCAAGCGAAAAATTAATCAAAAGCATGAAAATAAAAAGGGTAGGAATCAGCTCCATCACGGCCATTCCTCTTTTATTTTGAATGAAGGATTTTTTTTGCCTTAACATCCAGCATCCTCCATAGGGACAGCTTCGGATAAAGAGGGGCCCGCAATTTGTTGATACAGATCATCGAGCTCTAAAATTCTTTGATAGCGCGATTTTATAAGAGAATGACACTCATCTTGATTTGGTTCGCGGAATAGTTTTGATCCAACAGTTAAAGCAAAACCCTTGCCCGTTTCACTTTCAATTTTACCCAAGAGTCCTAAGTTCATTTCCAAGACTTTAGCTTCGAGTCGCAGCCGTACGCCTGAGTCAGGAAGATAGTAATCAACATTTGAGGGTGATCCAGTAATGCTCATGTCTTTTGGCGAACTGTAGTAGTCGGAGGGGTCCTGTCCCAACTTCATGTCTTGAACAGTGACATTAAACCACCCATTTTTTAAGAGAGGCGCGAAAACAGGATTTGATAAAAGCTCGTCGACTTTACTTTGGGCACGGGCCCGCTGATCAGAAAAAGTTTTATTACCCGAGATAGCAGCTCGAGACGCAGAGTAGGCAATATATTGTGTAACCTCAACAATAGTAAAGGAGTAGCACATTGCAAATAGGAGTGCTGTAAACATGCTGACCAAAATAAAGGAAAACAAAAAGTCAGTGGTGACCATTCCTTTGTTTGATAAATAAAGTTTTGAGTTTTCTTTTTTCATTGTCCTGGATCCAATAACCTCACTCTTTTAGGGTTATTCGGTTGAATAGTGGCATTAGCTCCAGGCCAGTTTCCGTATTCAGCCATTTGGGCGACTCCAGCCCAAACGGAGTTGGTAATCTTGCTAAAAGTCTTGTTGTCGCGGAAATATCGAAGCGTCAGACCTAGTAGGCCTACAGAAATAAACATGAGAAGAAGGGACTCGATTAAGACTTGCCCCTTCGAATTGCGAAAAAGATTGTAGCGATTATCGTTTTTCTTGAGTCCAGTCATTAGGGAACCCCGCTCCTGTGGTCAATTGCTTCTCCACTCGGGCTCCCAACCGTGGTGCCGAATTTTTAAAGGCATCCATCGGGGCTGAAACAAAGACTTTCAGCCCAATTCCAAAAATCACAACAAGAAGAAGAACATACTCAATGGTCATTTAGTTGCCCAAAATGCTGCCAATGGATCCAGACAACTTGTCTTTAATTCCATTGACCTGATCTGTAAGTGGACCTTTTAAAGCCAAAACAAGTCCAACGATTACGACAACCAACAAGATATACTCCAACATCCCTTGGCCGCTTTCGTCCTTCATCTTTTCAGAAAAGTTTGTTTTCAACTTTTTAAAGAGCTTTTTCATAGGTTCCGCCCCTCCCGTACCCAACACTTATCGGTAGATTTAGTATAAAACTTCATAGGGAGTTTCGCTAAAAAGACTTATTGGGTGTATCAAGCTGAGAATGTGACTTGGTCTCAGTGGTCTAGGTTCTTTTATGGGGTTGACCAGACTTTGGACAGGCCTTAATCTGCTTTTTAAGAGGGGGACTGTCTAATGACCAAACAGGTACTCGTGCTGTATGCCGTGTGTGTAATGCTCTATTTTATAGTGAATGTAATTGTCAGTTAATAAACTTTATTCAGTTTATTTTATCTTTTTCTTTTTAAAACAGCTTGCTCTAGGGCTTTCTTAAGTGAAAGCCTAGCAGAAAATCCAACTTTTTTAGTAAATCCGTATTTAGACAGTGAGGCTATGGTATCTTTTGCGAAGAGATACCACGTTGTTCCGTACATTTTTCCTCTTTCCAGCCTTTTGCTGTCAAAAAGATAGCAAGTCAAAGTTTCGTCTTTCAGAGTAGGATGTGGAATCGGGTTTGATATTTTTTGAGCTCCAATAGAGGTATAGTACTTTGATAACTTCCGTGTCGACATACAAATAGCATATCGTTTTTTAGGGACATACTCGAAGGCAAAGGCTTGAAACATTTTAAGTAGAACATCAGACCCCTGATACTGAGGAAGAACCGCAAGTTTTGAAACTTCGACAAGGTCTTGGCGATTAAGGTTTGCTGGGAAGTCAAAATGTTCCTCAAAGGGTAGTTTTGAGCCCTTATCAGAGAAGACTATTCGAATTGTACCAACGACTTGGGACCCTAAAAATCCGACAAGAATAATGGAATTATCATCGTAGATGTCTCTCATATGTTCGAGACTTTCAATTTTAGCACTGAGTTTATTTGCGTACTTATATGATTCGTAGCGCACATGTAGTATTTTTTTGAATGTTTCGGGGTCACTAACGCGTTCAATTCGAACCAGATTTTTAAAGGAAATTTTTTTGCTTTTTGCGTATTTTAGAGCAGCATCAGGATTTGTTGAGTTAGCACATATAAAATAGTAGGCATCAAGAGCTTTTGTACTTTGTTCGTTTAAGTTTTTAAACTCGCAGCCAAAATAAAGAAAATTTCCTTCAATGCGTGAGTTTGTTATTGAAAAGTCAAGATGAGTGAGTCCAACCCCAGGTAAAGTAAAGTGAAAGTTTTTAAATGCCATACCGGGCAGTAGGTGACGGTTAGACTTGGAGCTTGCAGCTAAAAATCCGTTGGGTGAAATATCAACAATTTTAAAGTGTACGACTTGATCCATTTTAATTGGATCCGCGCCAAAACAAGCTCCCATGAGGCCTTCTGGTATTTTTGTTCTATATTCTCGGGAAGGAGTAATCATTTTTTCCGAAGTTTGTAGGAGCAAAACGAGAATTGAGGAATTCGAGTCGTATTTTAGAATGACAGGATTTTGTACAAGACTAATAATTTCCTCTCCGAATAATAATTTAATGGCAGATACGGATAGTGTTTCAAGCGTTTGTTCAGTTAGATTTTCACTTACAGATAGTGCAATTGAAAAACTGTTATAATCACGAATTTTGCAAGGATAAACTTCTCTTCCTACATATAAGTGAGCCTTTAGATCATCTCCAAAATGGTTTGGAATTCGATGTAAAGATCGTTGATCTTTAAAGCTCATGAAGCCTGCCATCTATCAAGCAAAGAATCCTCGAAGAAAAGAAGTGTTTTTTCATCCACAAACACAATTTTTGTGGACTCTT
>DAHVKR010000082.1 GCA_027320785.1 Bdellovibrionales bacterium | reverse complement strand
AACCCGCTCTTGCATGGATTTCGACATACCCATGGCATTGATCGGTTTGCAGGCCTTATCCGTCGAAATTCCCATAACTGTGTGAACAGGGTAGCCGTGTTCACGAATGGCGCGAACGATGTTATAAGCGCCCAAGCAATTCGTCATAATGGCTTGCTCAGGAAAGTATTCACATGTTGGCACTTGTTTTAGAGCGGCGGCATTAATAACAAAGTCTGCGTTTTTAACCGCTGAGCATACATCCGCATAGTCCCTGACATCGCCGATTCGAAACTCGAGAAGATTCTTAAAGTTGTTGTAGATAACTTCATCTGTTGAGTGTTTTTTATGCAGATAGGACAGCCGCATGTAGTGCTGCTTGCCTTCGTCTCGTGACATCACGATGATTTTTTTCGGCGTTCCCATTTCCCCCGACAGAACTCGACGAACGAAGGTTCGCCCCATGGAGCCCGTCCCGCCCGTTACGAGAATTGTTTTATCATCAAAATAATTCTTACTTGAAGCCGTCATAATCTATCCGTTCTTCATTTTTCATATTTTTAATCATTTCCAGCCAATGGGGCTTTTTGAACCCCGTCGCCTCGGAATATGCATCGCAACTCAGTGATTTGTCTACAGCGTATTCAGAATTTTCCTGAATCTCAACCCCACAGTGATACACATCATTTATAAGCTTCAACAGCTCATATTTCGTGATCTTATGGCTCGAAACTTGATAAAGGCCCTCTAGATGGGGGAAATTATCTATCATCCGAATCAGCTCCTCCGCCATGTAATTCGTTGTCAGCCCCGAGTAGAAAGCACGAGAAAATCCCTTCACGGCCTTCCCCTTTTGCGAAAGGAGCCACTCCACAATTTCAGTCTTTCCCTCAATCTCTCTTCCGATTTTTGACAATCGATAGGTCAAAACACGTGGGGCTTTTACCTCTCCTTGAGCTTTCGAACGACCATAGACATCCTGGGCATCTGGGATATCATTTTCAGTATAATTTCCCTTTTTCCCTGTAAATACACAGTCTGTGCTGAAATGAATGAGTTTTGATTTGTTATCTCGAACCCATGTCGCAAGCAGATGGGGCAATTCAGCATTTATCTGATAAAATAGCGGCTCATTTTTAACGTCGTATTTTCTGGGTGTTAGGCCCACACAGTTAATCACCCAGTCCGGCTTGAAATCATTTAAACAATTGAAGGCACTATCTGGAAATCTGAAGTCGACCTGGTCATAAACAGGGCTATTTTTATAAATCTGTATTTTATCGTAATAATCTTTGGGCTTTCTAAGGGTGCAGGCCACATTGTTTTGGCCAAAATGAGTTGAGAGTTTTAAAAAAGCTTGATGGCCCCACATTCCGGAACCACCGAGGACAATTATTTTCACTTATATCGCTCCAGGTGCTCAATAATGTGGCTTATAATACGGCCTTTTTCGTAATTTTGAGAGAAGTAATGGCGCGCATTATCACCTAGCTTCTGACGCTCCACATCTGTTAGCTCGGCCATTTTAAGCAGTACTCCCGCAAGCTCCGTTGAGTTTTCTGCTGGTGCTGTGAATCCCGCTTGAGCCTCTTGAATAACTTGAGATCCCACACCATCCAAGCTTCCAACCAAGGGTTTTCCAGCCGCCATATAGGCCTGAACTTTTGAGGGAATGGTCCGCGCAAAAATAGGATCTTTCTTTAGAGATACCAGCAAAGCATCACTTCTTTTAAAAAGACCGGGCATATCCTCAATTGGTTTTCGCCCGTAAAATTGAACATTCTGGAGGTCTTCCGCACGAGCAATCCCTCGCACGCGCTCTAGCTCGGATCCATCTCCCACAACCAAAAATTGAATATGCTCTTTGTCTTTTAGGATCTTGGCCGCCTCTATTACCGTATCAATAGCCTGCGCTTTCCCTACATTGCCTGCAAATGTAACCGTAAACTTAGCGGGCAAATCATTTAGCCAGCTCGGAACAGTCGCATCTTTGAAATCCAGACCAGGAGCCCAATTGGGAATGACATGAGAAGGTCCTTTATAACCAAATTCTTTTAAATTATCTGCAAAGCCAGGAGATTGGATAAGAATCAGGTCTGTATTTTTATAAATCCACGCAACCATTTTTCCGAGGATTTTATAGAGAATTGAATTCCTGTTAGTGGCTCCCACTGCGGCGACGCTGTCTGGCCACAAATCTTGAAGCCATATACAAACTTTTGCTTTATTTCGACGAGCCCAAAAAATGGCGGGTATGGCTGTCGTAATGGGCGAGGTCGCAAACACAAAGGCCCAATCCGCTTGCGGAATTTTGTTTTTAATACTGAGGGCTCCCAAAAGATGGCTGATATAATTCATCATCAGCCTTGGAAATCCTGTTTTTCGTGCGAAGATGGGGTAACGTCTGATTTTTACTCCTTTATGCTCTTGAAGATAGGGACCACCAGCTAGCGAAAATCCATCATAAAAGTCCCCCTTAGGGTAATTAGGCAGCCCCGTCAGAACGTTGATCTCATATCCCCTTTGAACAATATCTTCGGCCATTTCATTAATAAGAAATTGCTCTGGCCAGTAAACATAAGAAAAAATATTAAGCTTTAGCATAGCGTTTAAACAAATAGAGTTGTGTAAAAATTAATCCGCAGTGAAAAAGACTAAAAAGCCAAACAGCGCCTTCAAGTTGAAATTTCGATAAAACTATCGGAGATAGGACAAGAAAGAATAGAAAATTTAGTCCATGCGTAAAGGCCGCTTCTTTTTGTCTATGAAGCTCGATCCAAATGGGACTAAAAAATTGATAGAGAATATACCCTGGTACTGACAGACCAAAAATTAGGAAAAACAAATCTACGCCTTGAAACTGCGAAAAATAAGAAATGAGCGTAATCCAACGAAGACCAACAAAAATAACAATAATCGAAACCCCAGAGAGCACCAACGTTCCAATAAAAAGTTTTTTGTACTGAGAAATTCGGGCGCGAAATCCAACATCCGATACGTATGTGATAAGTCGAATGTTGGCAGTTACAGAGAATAAAAAGATGAGATTAATGATCTGCAGAGCAAAATTAAACTGCCCAATTTCTGACTTTGTAACATGTGTCGCAAGAAGAACCGTCAGGAAAAGAGGGAAAATATTAAAGGATAAAAAGTCTATGTGGTGAAAAAATGAATCCTTCAAAATTTGTTTACTTGTTTTTAGTTTCGATTTTTTCGCCGGACGAAAATGAAAATAAAGCCATAATATTTCGGTTAAAGACCCAGAAAACAGAATGAACGAATAGCCTAAAATAAATTGATCAATCGACTTGTTTTTCACGAAATAAATCGAAGCAAGAAAAACCATAAGACAAGATCGGATCAAAATAATGATGATCTCTTGGGTTTTTGTCATTGAAAGCGCTGCAAATATGGCATTTCCGTTTACAGACCAGACATAAAATAAGGACGTAGTGGAAAAGCAAAGTATCTGAAATGGGCTGAGGACTTCTTGTGCCGATGACGAAAATCGCCAATAAATTATTCCTGTAACCATCGTAGCTATGGTTAGCACAAAGTTGAGTACGAGGTATCGTCTTAAAAGCAACTCCTTCATTTCGGCCTGTTGCTTTGTTGCCGCAAGAAATGATCTTCCTAAATTTGCAGAAAAAAAACTTCCAAGCATTGCAAAAAGCGATGTTCCATAACCGATTATACCACGTCCGCTTGCCCCAAAAGCGGCCGCGGTTACCAAGAAAATTGTAAAGCCCGTAAAGGCCAGATACATTCTGGTAAAAATAGAAAATAAGTAAGATTTCAAAGTTGCCTTTTTAGGTTTAGAGTCAATAGTATCTATATTTCAAATGCATTAAATAGACAATATGTATATGACTCAGCCAACAACGGAGTCAATTATCTGCTTTTGGAGCATGCATGACGAGTGACCGATTCTTTTTAACAATGCCTTATTTACTAATTCACATCGGGATTATTGTAACCTATTTTATTTTAAGAAATCGTCGAGATTACATCTCGACGAGAACCGCGCAGTTTTTTGCATTTATAAATTTTCTTATTTTGTTGATTTTTGTTGGCTTTCGCTACGAAGTAGGGGGCGACTGGGTCGGCTATAGAAGAATTTTTTACCCTTACAAAGTCCATGTATTCAATGGAGCAACGGACCCACTGTTTGTCGGACTCATGTACATAAGTTCCCTTTTCCGCCATGCTATATCTTATCAAGTTCTTATTTTTTTAATGGCTGCCTTTTTTCTTATTCCGATTTACTGGTACTTTTCATGTACAAAAAAAAATCCAATCGCTTATTGTGGCTATGTCAGCCTATCATTTCCTTTTCTTATACCCTTATTTGGATTGGGCTATTTGCGCCAAGGAATTTCTAGTAGTTTTTCTTTATTTATTTGGGAGTCGTTCAAAAAGAAAAATCTTCCGCTTTGTGTCTTGTATTGCCTTATAGCTACAGGGTTTCATAAGTCTGGCCTTATTTTTTTTATATTTCCTCTTATTCTTATATATAAAAGAATCTCCCTTTCTTATAAGCGCGCCTTTTTAGTTAGTGCAGGCTCAGTATTTTCTTTGACTCTTTTAGCTGCCGCTATATTCTGGGCAAAAGCCTATATTGACAGCTTTCTTATCTCGAAAGGCGTGCTCTTCAGAGTAAGCTACGCACTGATCCTTGTGTACTCACTATATAAAAGTAATTTTTTACGCTTTTTAAAGCGCTACCCCTTTTATATTGTCCTTGGTTTAATTTTATTTTTATGTGCGAACCTATTCATTTCGACCATCATTGATAGAATTATTTTATATGGGATAATGATTCTATTTGCAGAAGTGGCTCTGTCCGAGCTCAAGACGCGTTCATTACTTTTATTAAGTAGTGTTGCATTTTTATATCTTTTTGGCTGGCTCAATTTTTCAACTTGGGCAACAATGGGATGGATACCTTACAAATCCTACTTGCTAGAAGTTTTCCATTGGTGAAATGATTTTTTATTTTTATAATTCACTCAACACGTATGCACAAGGATGTTCATGATCATATATGCAGTCAACATACATACCGGTGGAGGAAAGGTCCTCCTTGATGAACTTTTAATAAACGAGCCTCTTGGTAAAATTACGGCTCTTTTTCACGATAATCGCTATGTGGTGCCTGATGTAGCTAAAAACAAATTTTACTGTTACAATACGCCCCCTCGCCTTTTCTCCCGAATGATGGCGGAGTTTAAATTATTGCGCCATCTTAAATTGCACGGCGACCAATTCGTTCTTTTTTTTGGCAATATGCCTCCTGTTTTTATTTCCCCCCCCCAGTCTGCTCTTTATCTACAAAATTGCTTTCTTTTGCCGAACGTACGTGTCGAGACAGATTCACTAAAAACTCTTTTACGCCTTCTTGTCGAAAAGTGGCTTTTAAAGTGGCGCATTCATCACGTATCAGAAATATGGGTTCAAACCAACTGGATGGCCGAAGGCCTCTCTTCATTCAAAAACCTTCAAGTTAAAAAACGACCGTTTTTGCCGAGCCTTCCTCCGCCTTCATATCATGACAAACAGTACGATTTTATAACTGTCACCAGCCTTGCTAAACACAAAAACTTAAAGCAACTAATAGAAGCTCTCCAAATTATTGAAAATCACTCAAATAGAAAGCTCAGTGTTCTCATTGTTTTAGATAACACGAATAGCCTAGCAGAAAATGAGTTTTCACATTTTTCAAATATAAAAGTGACTTTACTTACAAACGTTCAAAGATCCGATCTTTTAGATCTGTATCAAAAATCTAGATGTTCAATTATAACAAGTAAGGCAGAGTCATTTTCATTGCCCATATATGAGTCTCTTCACTTTAAATTACGAGTCATCTGCCCAGCTCTTGGCTACATAAGTGAAATTCAAGATCGCGTTATTAGCTATAACCCTAATTCAGCTCAGGATTTAGCCGAAAAAATGCTCGCTGAAGTTTCTAATTTTTCTTAAAGCTGACTTTTTGAACTCCATAAATTAGAGCGAGAGTTATCGCGAAGGCTGCGAAATACTTCCAAGATTGACCGGGAGCATAACCAAAGTGAATCAAGCGATAGGCTGCCGACTGAGCGAATAAAGCCGTTAGAATTGGATTACCAATAAATCGATGTATCAATATTTCTGCACCCACAAAAACCAGTGTTATTCCCGCCAGCGAAATCATAAGAAACCATATAGACCCTGGATAATAAAGAAAAGCAATAATTCCAGGCAAGGTAATATAATGCTGGGTTGTCATCTTTATATCGCGAATTTCTGACTTCCCTATTTCTTCATCATATAAACTTACTTTTTTTTCATTCATTTTTTCTTGCCAAGCGCGCTTCCACAAGTCCCAACCTTTTTTAGGATAACTGACTACACTCATTACACCCTCTAGACCTACCCAGCGGTCTATAAAAAGCGCCCGAGTCTTTACCTCGACTGTTTTTATTGTGTTGGTTGATACTTCCGATGGCCCCAGTGAGTATTTTACATATCTAAGGTAATTAACTCCCACAACTGATATCGCAAAGAATGCTATATAAACGATACCCACAAGTAGAACTCG
>DAHVKR010000081.1 GCA_027320785.1 Bdellovibrionales bacterium | reverse complement strand
AGCTTTTTCTGCGTTCACTAAACCAGCACCTACTTCATTGTTTGTATTAGGCTGAAGAGGTGTCGCGGTCGATTCCAAAATTTGCTTCACTTGTGCAGGAGTTAAGTTTTTGTTGGCCGCTTTAACAAGAGCCACAACACCTGCTACGTGAGGAGTCGCCATAGACGTTCCATCGAAGCTTGCGTAGTCAGTTGGCACAACCAAAAGGCTAGCTTTAGCGACAACACCTTTGTTCATGTCACTGATCAGAGCCTCACCCACTGACTCTTCAACCATGAAGACAGGGATTGCGAGCTCAGAACCGTCTTGAGTGATCGCGCCACGAATCAAACCAGGAGCATTGTTGTAAACCAAAAGGCCTTTTGCGCCCGCATTGATTGCGTTTTGAGCTTTCTCAGCAAACATAATGTCACCACGTTTAACAAGAGCGAACTTGCCACGGTAGTCTTTACCAGAGAAATCACCCGCTTTACCAAGACCTGCCTCTACAAGCTCACCAATTACAGGGCTAGTGGGGCTTTGAGATCCTGCGAATGTAGTCGAAGCTACAACTTGGAAATCTCGGTTGCCTACTGAAATTTTAACTTCAGAATCACGTCCTGTTCCGCGAGGCACAGATGAAACAACATCCACACCAGGAGCCACAACTGAAAGCTCAGGACCATATTGTGAGAAGGAAGCTTTTTGGCTGTGAATATCAACAGCACCTACCGCAATCACACCTGGCAATGCAGCTGGATAGCTTACGTTCGCTTCACCACTGTTTCCAGAAGCCGCTACAATCGTTACACCCGCAGCCAATGCTGCTTTAACAGCTGATCGCTCAGAAGGAGTTGCGAAAGGTCCACCAAGAGACATACTGACGACGTCTGCTTTTTGCTCAACGGCCCAGTTGATACCTTCAGCTACTGCAATATTAGAGCAACCTTCGCCTGAACAAACTCGACCCATCATTAACTTAGCATCTGGAGCCACGCCTGTGAAACCATCAGCAGCTAATTGACCTGCAATTGTTCCACTCACGTGAGTTCCGTGTCCGACTGTATCGAAGAAAGGATATGGAAGACCTGAAGTATCACCTGTGAAGTCTTTACCTTGTGCAAAGGCAGCAGCCACTGCGGGGTGATCTTTATCAATACCTGTATCGAGTACGACAACAAGTGCGCCTTGTCCTTCATGAGAAGCGGGCCATGCTTCCATTGCATGAACAGCTTTAATACCCCATGGAGTCTTAGGACCCGCTACTGCTGTTGTATAAGGAACATAGCTTTGAGGTTGAACATAACCTACAACTGGTTTTGGAAGAGGTCTGAAAACTTCTTTATCTACAAAGTTAACAGCAGGATTCGCTTTGAGGTTCGCCAATTCAGCTGAATCGTTGATACGAACAACAACTGCATGGATACGATCCAATTTTGCTTCGAACTGCCCCTTAAATTGTGAGCTTTCCAAGTGCTGCATGAGTTTTTGCACATTGGTTTGAAGTTGAATTTTTTGAGGTGCCATCATGGCGCTTATGGGTTGCTTTAAACCAATCATATATCGAGTGGCTTGAGCCGCTTGAGCTAAAGAGCCCATCATCAACCCGGCTAGGATCATTTCTTTGATCATCATTTTATTCATAGTGTGTTCCCTCCAACACTTTTTCTTGTGGGGCAGTTTCAACTTGGAATCACCTGAGTTGCAATGAGAATTTTCTAAAATATGTTGCGGAATCATAGACTTAAAAAAATGAAATCCTCTGTCATACCGAAAGGGGTGCCAAAATGGAACCCCAGTTGGAAATGAACGGAACTTGAGGAGCTTGCATTCAAAGCTCTTATGGCCCCCCATAGAAATTCTTTAGTCCATGCTCAAAAAAAAATCACAAATAATTGCGCAGCGCACACACGCACGCGCCGCATAATGACCCTCTTAAGGCAGAGCTGCAGGCTTTTTAAAGAGATTAAGGAGACCTTTATGAAGATGGCTTTTACCCTCGCTACAATTCTATTCAGTTTGTATAGCCACGCGACTTTCACGATCAAAAACTTTAAACCTTATTCGCGGGAAACCTTGCCCCAAGAAGTCACGACCGTTCTCCTCGATACCGAGTACGCCCAACTCATGACTCAACTCAATCTACAAGCGGATCAAAATCATCTTCAGTTAAGAATGACGGCTTACCAAGTTCAAGAACTTGAAAATCAAAAAAGAGTTTCTTTATTTTTGGCTTCAGAAACCACCCACTCTGAAGACAATCCAACTGCCTATGGAGAAATCCAGGCGCTTGTTCAGGCCGAGGGGTCTCATTTCAAAATCGTCTCGATCCAATTTCAACCCTCTGCAAATTCGACTGGTCAGGCTTTCCCATCCGAGATGACAGCTCTATGGACACATCCGCAATACTCCAAGCTTGTGTCTACTTTGAATCAGAAAGCTCAAGCTCAACATATTCAGCTTCAAATCTCTTATTATAGTATTGTGGATTTGCAGGATCATAAAATTATCTACGTCACGTTAACAGCACAACCTCAGGATCAGAAAACCACCCCCAAACGCTACGGTCAATTTGTGGGCTATGTAACCTATAATATCCGTAACGAGCCTGTTCTTAACTCTGTCTATTTTAGGTCTGATACTGATTAAAAGCCTTAAAAACGCTTCCGTGATTCTGGGTTCCGCCATAGTCACATTTTGTGACCATAATTTCAGTCTTATAAGCAATAAACATTGCAGTTCTAAAACCCCAATTATATGTTTTGCGAATAAATGGCTACGGCCAATACACAAGGAGTTTATATGAAAAATATTTTAGTTTTAGCAGCCGCACTTTTGAGCTTCCATGGCGTTGCGCAAGCAACCACACACACATCTCAACCTGCCCAATACATCATGAACACTCTTCAACAAAAGCTTCCTAACGAAGTTGCAGCTGTTCTTTCTGACCCACGCTACGCTCAACTCGTTGACGAACTCAATGCAAAAGCCGAAAAAGAAAATCTTCATCTTGAAATGACGAAGTATGATGTCATTGATAACCAAGAAAATAAAATTGTCTATTTCACATTCATGGCTGAGTCTGTAACAAAACCAGGGTCTTATAAACTTTACGGCGAGATCGTTGCTTTTGTAGCACATCACAACGATTCATCAGATGGTCTTGTTATCGAAGGTCTTTACTTCAAGCCAGCAGCTGAAGATGGTGGTGGAGCTTCCGTAGGAAACTAAGTGCCCACTCTTACTCAAGCTTCAAGCGCCGCAGAGTTTTTTAAAATGATCTACGATCGTTTTAAAAGTAACTCCCCACGATTCAATATTGAGCTCTTTTCTGAAGAGCTCAATATTGGTGTTTCTACTTTAAAAATGATTTTAAGCGGGCAAAGACAACCCACATCTCACCAAGCCCTTGCTGCCGCAAAAGCTCTTAGACTTTCTCCTGATGAAACAGAATATCTTGAAAATATGTGCCTTCGAGATTTTTCAGAAAGCGACTGGGAGAAATCTTATTACGCACGAAAGTTAAAAAGAATAAAGAGCCAATTAAAAGTCGAAAGAGTAGAAACTTCGGACAAACTTCTTTTAGCCGATCCCTTAGCCATTCCATTACTTGTCTATCTGACTGAATCAGAAACACCGCTCCTTGAAGACTTAAGTACACCTGATGTAAAAGAGTTAGCAAAAATATTTAATACTTCAGCAGATCTCGTTCAAAGTCTTCTACAAAAATTTAAAGACTCAAAAGTTATTCAAAAGTCCAAAGATGGAAAATTTCATATCGTATTTAGTCGGATAAACTACAAGGAACTACAAAAGAGATACCTTAAAAATCTCATGGAAGCCACTCTTCAGAGAATTAACAACGAGTATGGAAGCCCCACATCTCATTTTGTAGCTTATACTTTTTCCACTAACGAATCTGCTCTTTCTCGCCTGAATATGGATTTAAAATCACTTATGGAAAAATATATGGCAGAAGACCCAAAGCCTGAAAAAAACTCACTCTTGGTTCAAGCCTCTTTTCAACTCTTCCCAATTGCAAAAATACCCAAAAAGCAAGATCTGGATGAGTCAGAAGTATTATAAGCTCTGCATAAACCTTAAAGTTCCGAGTCCGCTTTTGCACATAATAATTACAAAGGAACCCAAAGGATAACTATCTCCATTTCAAATCTATAAATTTTGATTTAATCTCAGGCACTTGCAATTTGATTTACGGAGTTTACATGATAAAATTTTTCTTATTAAGCTTATGGATCATTTCTTTTCAATCTCTCGTTCATGCAGCCAATCAAGTCGTCCCTCCACATAGCTGTGAAACCAGAATTACAACATACAACTTGAATCCAGCTGACCAAGAGACCATTTCAAAAATTATAAAAAATAAGGGCTATATTGATGTGGCAGGCCCGGGTTATGTCGACAATGGAGAGTGGGATTTTGGCAAAAGTGGTTTTTTGTGGATCTATGCGGGTATCGACTACAGAGGCAGCTTCCCCTCTTCATTACAACTGGATGTGACCCACTCCGTTTATCCTCCCAATCAGCAAAATGGTTTTCCCCTTGAAGTTTGGTATTACTTTCATCAAAGTTTGATGCCATCAATTTTTGGTGGTAACAGTCGACGTGTTGTCAGAATGATCCAGGGACTTCCAGCTTGCAAAGATTTAAAAATACGAGCTATCAAAAAGTGTTCGACGAAGGGGTGTGACTCCTACGATCCTTAAGTTTTGAAGCTGTCATCTGACTCTCTAATTAATATCACAGATCTACATCCGTGATTTTCCTGGGCTGCTGAACCTAAAACTCTCCCAGCTGATCAAGACCTGATCCTGATTATGGCCATTCATTTAATAAATAAAAAGCCTACCTGAAAAGGTAGGCTTTTTATTCGAACATCTATTCTACTAAGTGAGTTTTTATTCATTATCTGAACAAAGTCATACACTGATCCCAACTATTAAACCCAGCATCCAATGATGATGAACCCACAATCGCTCCATTTTTAGGATTGGTTGGATAGTACAGCCCATTTCTTTGACGGAAACAGACTTTTCTTGAATTCACAGGGTCAGATCGAATTAAATCGACTGTTCGGGGACCCGTCGGGTTGCCGCGATTGATTTCTTAAAATTCGTTGCTGTAAAAAAAATCTAACGAAAGAATCGATTCATGCTCATCTTTTTCGACTCATTACTTTTTTCAAATGAGAAGAATCCTTCAGAAGGCTAAGGCAGGGGCCCGTCATCATTGTTGTAAAAAGAGCCATAATAACCATCATAGTAAAAAGGGTGGGAGAAATAATTTTCAATTCAAGGCCGATGTTAAGGGCCACCAATTCGATTAGCCCCCGAGTATTCATCAGGATTCCTAAGAAAAGTGAATCTTTCCAGGTGTAACCACACCACTTGGAGGCCAGCGCTGCACCCCCTAATTTTCCCAGGATAGCCAGTGAAATAATTCCTGCGCAGATCAACCATGTCTCCCAGGAGTTCAGAAGCGTGATCTGCGTGCGGAGTCCAGTAATGGCAAAGAAAGATGGTAAGAAAATCAAACCAGCCAAGGACTCCACCCGATCTTGTAGAAAGTGGCGGTACTCTTCTCGGGCTGGCATCGCGACCCCTGCCAGGAAGGCGCCGAAGAGAGCGTGTACGCCGGCGCCTTCAAAATATAGCGAGCTTATCAGTAAAACCAAAAGCCCTAGAAGAAATTGGTGTTTATCAGCGAGTTGTTTTTTCTCGATGAGAAATTTTGAAAAAGGCGACACTATTTTCAAAAGAACAAAGATCCCAAGGCCTGAAAATACAAGGGTTGTGAACAAGGAGTTGATGCCTTGCTGGCGACTAATTCCAATGATACCGGCCAAAATGGTCCACGCCGAAATATCGTCGATGGCAGCGCAGTTAAGAGCCATCTGCGCAGTTTCATCATGGGATAAATTTCTATCGCGAATAATACGCGCTAAAACCGGAAAGGCCGTAATACTAAGGGAAATTCCCATGAAAAAAGAAAATTCTATGTAGGAAACCTTTTCCGAACTAAAAGCTTCGCGCAGAAAAGAGGCTAACCCCATTCCTAAGACAAAGGGAAATAAAATACTAATGTTAGAAATGATGAGAGCTTTTCGACCCGTTTTCGTCCATGAAATAGGTTGGGAGTGAAGGCCGACGGTGAACATAAAAAAGATCAATCCCAATTGACTGATGATTTGTAGGGTCCCCAAGGATTCCTTATCAAAAAGGACTTGGAATTGGGAAGGAAAAAAAAATCCCAAAACGGATGGGCCGAGAAAAATGCCCGCTAGAATTTCCCCAATGACGGCAGGCTGCCCTATTTTTTCCAGCCCTTTTCCCAGAATCTGAGCCAAGGTGATGATGATAAGAAGTTGTACTAAAAGGTGACAAAAAGGGGTGGCGAGAGTTTCATAAAAGTTCATTTCGATTCCTCAAGTTGAGTTACGAGTAAAGAGGTCCCGCAGGTGTTGCAGGTAATATAAAAGGGTAACCTTTCGTGGTTTTTAAAGTCCTTGTTAGGGGTTGAGCAAACAGGGCAAATAAAGGAGTTTACCCAAGTCCATTTAGTGTTTCTG